>JAUWME010000455.1 GCA_030613285.1 Candidatus Zymogenus sp.
GGCTTTGGACTACCTGGCTGAAATCAAGGAGAGGCATACCCTATATCAAACAAAAATAATATTGGGCATTTACATAAGTAATAATCAGGGCAAAAACTATTTCTTAAGCGGGCACTCATTGTTGGGTTGTCCGTTTTTTTAGTTTAAAGGAGGAAAGAAGGTGTGTAGCGAACCTGTGTGTACAAGATGTGGGTCATCAAATTGGATTTTGACTGACGGATTTTTAACTGACGGACGCGACTGGGCACTTATGATGTGCCTAAACTGTGGGGACACAATCGATTTAGAGCTTTATGCAGAGCTCATTGTGGCCTGATTATGAGATGGAAAGATTAGAACAAAAAAGAAAAAAGGGGGGAAATAATCCCCCCTTTTCTTAATCGGAACTAAATACGTGGGTTAATACCTACGATTGTTATCCCTTTGTTCCCTGCTCCGAGGAGGTTTCGCCTCGTCGACGTTCAGTGATCGTCCGGAGAAATCCTTATCGTTCAATGCTTCCTTTGCCTCTTCGGCTTCCGACGGGGATGACATTTCGACAAATCCAAAACCTTTTCCTTCGATGACCTTGGCCTCTACAACCTCTCCGTATTCGGAAAAGAGGTCGGTAAGCTCTCCAGCAGTAACCGTATAGTTGAGGTTACCCACAAAAAGTCTGCTTCCTTGCATTCTTAACTCCTTTTTCTCTTATTCAACAACGGCAACTTTAGGAGGTGAAGACAAGTAAAACAACGATACCTCTTATTAAAACACATTATTAAACGCGAGAACTAAAATAAAAAAATGCTACAAAAATTATCGGACACCTAGATGAGATGTTTCGACTCTCTCTATAGCAATATCCACTTTCAGGACCCAATGTCCTGATTATGACTTATTTTATATCAATTTTTGTCATATGTCAAGGAAAAAATAATTTATTTAATGAGGACAATAAAATGGACATTTAAGAGATAAGTAAGGATGAACTGATTATTAACCTTTTCCAAAAAGGGGCTGGTGTTTTTACCAGCCCTTTTTCACTTTGGAGGACATTATGAGATTAGAAGGACAGATCAATATGGGGTACTATCCAACCCCGGTGAGTGTTGTTGAGAGGGTAAAGTCATTTCTTAAGTTTCCAGAGGAGAGAGTAACTGTTCTGGATCCCTGCTGTGGTGAGGGACTGGCAGTGAAGAAACTTGTTGAAGGAGTAAATGCCAAAACCTACGGAATTGAGCTGGACAAGAGAAGGGCCGAAGAGGCAAAAGAGAATTTAAACCACCTCCTTGCCTGTGGGTATGAGAGCGTTCGGATCACCAACAACGCCTTTTCAATTTTGTGGCTAAATCCACCATACGACTTTGAGAAGATGGACGAAGATGCCGAGAGGGCAAACGAGCGGAAAGAAAAGACGTTTCTGATGAATACAATCAAGTACCTCAAGGTTGGGGGAATCCTTATTTACATCATCCCTCAGGTGAGGTTATCGAAATCAATTGCCAAGACCTTGAGTTCCCGTTTTGAAAATATTCATGTCTATCGTTTCATGGACGAGGAATACGAGGCCTTCAAACAAATTGTTGTTTTGGGAGTTAAGAAGAAGAGGAATGGGCCATACGAAACAGAGTATCTGAACCTTGTGCAAGTGCCGAGCTTCAATCTGGATGAATTACCACAACTGAAAGAACCAATCTATCAAGTCCCTGCTGGCGAGAATGTATCCCTCTTCAAATCCAAGACAATCGAGATCGAGGAGCTTTCAAAAGAGGTCAAGGAATCACCCCTCTGGAAAAAGATGAGGGAGATGTCAGTTGCAGGAAATGGTGGACTCAAAAGACCACCTCTACCCCTTCATTCAGGGCACCTGGGATTACTACTGGCTTCAGGTTGTCTTGATGGCCTGATGGGCGAAGGAGAAGATCTCCACGTCGTAAGAGGCAAGGTCATCAAGATCATCACCACATACGAGGAGATAAAGGGGGATTTCATTGAAGAACGGAATGTCGAGTCGTATCAGGTATCGATCAAAATACTCAACAGAGACGGCGACATCATAACATTGATGTAAATGTAACAAATCTAACGAACCAAAAGGAGAAAAACCATGTTGGAAAAAATTCAGATGACAGACCACGGCAGAAATGTCCACATCGAGGCATACACTGACGGTTACGCCTATGACGAGTATGATCAGATTTATCTGCTTTCAGTTGTCGGGCATTATAGCGCAGTCAAAGGAATCTCGGCGGCGGTTGTGAACAACAAGCTTTTTGAGATACTCAAGAAAGATAACCTGATGAGTGTCTCGGCGCCGTGGCATTACAAAAACAGAATACTAAGCTCAAGACTACCTTCCGGGATGTTACACCAGCTTGTAATTTCAGAGCTCTTCTTTACAAGGGAGCGGGGGACTATCCTCATTTACGCACCAGAGAAAGAAGAAATTGAGAGGATAGTTTTCAATACCCTCAAAGAACGTTTTGCAGTTCCAGCCTTACCTGTGTGGGCTGGTTGGATATTTATAAGGCTAAAAGAGGAGGAGGCACTGGATGAACTTTCAGGGAGCATCAAGGTTCTGAGGCTAAACACAAGCGAGCATCAATTGGATGA
>JAUWME010000132.1 GCA_030613285.1 Candidatus Zymogenus sp.
GACGTCATCCACACTAATATCCATGGGGAGTTGGGCAAAAGGGTTATTCATTGCGTTTTTGTGATTCTTTACAGAAACAAGGGCAAAGTCCTCCTCTGTCGCTCCGCTCATCTCCATGTATGACCTTGCCTGAAGGGCAGCCGACGACGTTGCGTCAACCCCCAATGCTCTCTGGTAGATGGGATCGAACA
This sequence comes from Candidatus Zymogenus sp., assembly GCA_030613285.1. Classification (GTDB taxonomy): domain Bacteria; phylum Desulfobacterota; class Zymogenia; order Zymogenales; family Zymogenaceae; genus Zymogenus. Next base: position 192 of record JAUWME010000132.1, read on the forward strand.
TGGCGTTCGTTATGAGATTCATAATGCTTTCTGATCCCTTCATGTGGGAAACAATAAGAGCGGTATCAAAAGAGCCGGAGAGAATTCGCATCATCCCGTAGAGGGCGCCAAAAGTGGCGTCTCCCTCCACAGTTGAGATATCCTTGTCCCAGCTTCCAGCGGCATCTTGAATCGCCATAGAAGAGATTGTGCGTCCATCCCAAAAATCGTTTGAAACGGTAACGATACTATCAATATCGCCAATCTCTCCACCGGCGTCCTTTAGCGCCCCAGTTGCTGCCTCAAAGACCAGCTCATCGAAAGACTCTTCCTTGCTCCTCTCGTACTTTGTCTGGCCCACCCCGACGATTGCTATCTTTTCCATATCAACATTCCTTTTTAACTATACGGGAGAAAAGTGTTTAATGTCTAAAATCGTCCCTTCCCGTTTATCGGCGAACACCGCCTTTAATTTCATTCCCACCTTTAAATCCTCTTTCTTAACATCGTCTATGATGTGCATGATGGCGCCATCAGCGCCGCCAAGCTTAATCAACCCATAAATTATGGGCGCTTTTGTGGGCATCATTTCGTGGGAGTAGCTAACCACTGTAAAAGACTCCAGGGTTCCCGTATCTTCAACCTTTACCCACTGGTCAGTCAGGACAAAGCACTCACCACAGTTCTTGACGGGGGGGACATACACCTTTGAACAGTTAGGACATTTCGTTCCCCAGATCTCCTTTTTGTCTCTGAGACCTGTCAGAAAACGACTCCCCACCTCCCCCACGTACCACTTGTATGGCACCTTTATGCGCCCCGGATAGACGATGTTTTCAACGTTATCTTTCCAATCTGCCATAGATGACTCCTGATAAGTTTTTTCATGTTGTTGGCCGTTTTATAGCCAACCCCGACAATCAATTTGCTTTTAAGATTTTGCGGGAAGCCCCAACATCTCCCTTGCCTGGGCTGCGGTGGCAACCTCCCTGTTCATATCCTCGGCAATCCTCTTTACCCTCTCCACAAGCTGTGCGTTGCTCTTTAACTTCTCCCCCTTCTTGTAGTAGAGGTTATCCTCCATCCCTACCCGAACGTGGCCGCCAAGAAGGATGCTCATCGTATTCATGGGAATCTGGAAGGGCCCGACACCAATCAGCGCAAACATTGACTGGTCGGGCAATTCGTTAATAAGAGAGAGGACGTTTGCGGGAGTGGGATATGACGATGTCTGAAAACCCATCACATACTGCACCATGTACGGCGTATCGAGGTTCCCCTCCCTGATGAGATCCTGAACAACCCAATACTGTCCGGGGTGATAAAGCTCAATCTCAGGCTTTATGCCCTTATCTTTCATGGTCTTGGCATAATTGTTGATGTCTGTATAGCTTGCCGGAATACACGCATCAAAGAGAAATGCAGGGCGTGGGTGCTTCAACGGCTCTTTTCTCTCCTTGACAGGCACCTTGAGGACAAAGGGTCCGAGGTTCAAACTTGCCATATCTGGCGCGGGATCGGAATAGAGGCAGCACATCCTTTCTTCAGTTGAAAGATGCGGCCCGCCGCCGGTGGTATTGTTAATGATGATGTCTGGACATCTCTCCCTGATGAGTTTGTTTACTTCGGAGTAGTGATCGGGATTGCTGGTCGTCATGGAGTTGTTCTCCGGATCCCTGGCATGAAGGTGGACGGAAGCCGCCCCAGCCTTATAAACCTCATAAACAGCATCCGCCTGCTCTTCTGCCGTTTCAGGAAGGTTTTCGTTGGCCTCCTTTCCTTGGACACCACCCGTGATCGCACAGGTGATCATCATTGGGGGAAAAGCGCTCCTCACAACTCTGTCCATCCAGAGATATGGGTTGCGATAATCCCACATATAATCTTCTGGTTTCATTTATACCTCCTTTTTAATAAAACAGTTATTTAATAGATTCATTGATGGATCAATCGCTAAAATCCAACACTTTGTAGCATGAAGCTTAAATCTAAACTTTAACCTTAAGTCGTTATATACACCATCTTGCAGGAAATTACAATTAAAAAAAATAAAAATTTCTTTTTTTTGTAACTCTCAACTATCAACCTGCTTTTTGAAAGAGCAAATAATTAACCCTTTTGATTTAATTCAACCCTTCACTAAAGTACTTCACTAAAAATAAGTTGTCTCATCCACCAAAAACAAGATTATCAGAAAAATTGTACAGATATTTATCAATTTTCTCTTTAACTGTCAAATCAGAGTAAAAAATCGTAAAAATCGCAGAAAAAGCAAAAAATGAATTGCCATTCACTTTGAAGTATGCTATTTTAAAGAACAATTAAATTTTCTTAAACAAAATGAATTTAAAAAAACCAAGAGGTAAAATGAGGTTTAACTGAAGTAGGATGGATATAGCCCATTAACCCCATTAACCTATTATTTTCACAACCTGAACAAGGAGCAGTTTTATGAAAGAATGTGTAATTATCGACGGAGTAAGATCTCCAAACGTACGGGCACACGCAGAAAAAGGGTGGTTACGAAACGTAACGCCAGATGTAGTATTGACAAATATCTACGATGCCCTCTTTAAAAGAAACCCAAAAGTCAAGCCCGAAGATATCGAGGCCGTCTTTTGCGGAACCGCAAATCAGGCGGGAAAGCAAAATGACATCGCCCGCGGTGCATGGCTTGCCGGTGGTTATCCCGAATCGGTAGCCTCAAACGGCATCGGCCAGCAGTGTCCCTCTGGAATGGCCGCCGCAGAACACGCCGCCCGCGCAATCATGGTGGGCGAGGGCGATACTTACATCGCATCAGGCGTTGAAGATATGGCACAGGTACCCATGATGTTTGCCATGGAGTTTCCCCCCAGAATATTGGAGCGGTACGATTTTAACGAACTGCCCATGGGCGCTACAGCAGAAAAAGTAGCCGAGAAGTACAACATCAACAGAGAAGACATGGAAACCATGGCCTTCTGGAGCCATAAAAAAGCCTTCGAAGCCACAGAGGCCGGGAAGTTCAAGGATGAGATAGTCCCCATGGAGGGAGAGCAGGAAGACGGCACAAAGTTCATGGTGGATAAAGATCAGTGGGTAAGAGAAACCATCTCAATGGAGAAGATGGCCACAATGCAGTCCCCCTTTAAGGAGAACGGCGTAGTTACAGCAGCGACCTCATCTCCCCTTACCGCCGGAGCATGCGCCTTACTTATGATGGATAGGGCAAAAGCAGATAAGCTGGGACTCGACTACACCTTAAAATACGTAGGCGGAGCGATGGCCGGCTGTGACCCAACCATGATGGGTATCGGGCCAATCTTTGCCGTTCAAAAGCTTCTGGAGCGTACCGGTGTGTCTGTAAAAGACATCGGTGTATGGGAAATAAACGAAGCCTTTGGAAGCCAGTCTCTGGCGTGTCTCCGGGAGCTTGGCATTGCAGAAAATGCCCCCTTTGACAACGTCAACATCTGGGGCGGCGCATTGGCACTGGGGCATCCTCTCGGAGAATCCGGAGCCAGAATACTCGTTACGTTAAACAGCATCATGAAAACAGACAAAAAAGACGTCAAGTACGGCGGTGCAACCCTTTGCGGTGGTTTCGGAAACGCAAACGCCACCCTCTGGGAAAACGTAAAGGCTTAGCACTACCCCCCACCCCCCCCCTCTCTCTTCTATTGATTTCGTGGTGTGATGTAACGAGGGCGGGATAATGTAACGGGGCGATTGCAGGTAAAAACTGAAAACAAAAACATTGGGGCCGATACTACATGGTGTAGTGTCGGCCCCTTTTTTTCTGATTTTCAATAATCGGACAAAAAAGTTAGTGGGAGGGACGATACTGACACAAATACTACATTACCCCCCTAACACTATAATCAAATTCCAACAACCATAAATTCCAGCATCCCCCAACATTCAAGCAACCCCAATATTCCAGCAATCTAACATTCCAGCAACCCCAAAAGAGGTATTTCAAAATGCATAAAAGCGCACGGTAGATATAACAAGATTGCCACGTCGCTCGTCCTTCTTTCGAAGGACTCGCTCCTCTTAAATGACAGTAGTTCACACCACACTCCTTAATCTCCCCACTAACAATATTCCAGCAGCCGCAACAACTCTCTTTTTTAGTCTGTTGCGGGAGCCCCCAACACAAAACTCTCAATGGGGTCTGCCACCATCCCGCTACTCACACTGTTAAAGTGCAGCAAGTCGGTAAAAAGAAAAAGACCGTTTGCCGATGAAATCTCATCAAAGCTTTTACCCAGGGCAAATCTTTTAAAGATAGCCAGGTACATCACCAAGTTCAACCTTCCCCTGCCGCGGTACGAAACACCCGGCTTGTGCCCCTTTTTCACAAGATAATCGGTCATCTTTTCATTTAATGGTACGTAGGTCAGCTCAAACTTCGCTGCGGTCTCTTTGATTATCTCGCTGTATTTCACACTCTTCAGATATGCAACATTATCGAGGTCTTCGCCGATAGGTGGGATTGATAAAACCACAATCTTGGCGTTTGTCTTTTCACTCAACTGCTTTATAAGCTCGGTCAAGTTTTCCCGGAAGAACTCCTCGGTGGGTTCCTGGGGAAGACCCATCGTCTTGATATAATGTTTTGCGTGTTTTTCTCCCAATGAGCCGAGAGCATCGTTTGATCCAATCAAGATTGAGATGTAATCGGGTTTACAGGCGACAATCTCATCGATCCTCAACAACACGTTGTAGGCGAGGTTACTGTTAATTCCTGCGTTGACTACATCAATATTTTTATCAGCCAAACGCTCAGCAAGATCATCCACGTAGTTATGGCTGACGGTGCCGTGGGTGAGGCTGTCTCCCACACACACCAAAACTTTTTTCTGCACATCCCCCTTATCGCTGGCAAGGTAGTTGGCGGGGCTGTTCAACGGCTCCATCTGGGCCTTCGGCTCAATTATGAAAAAGGCAACCGCATATAGCAGTATCGGTACAAGGATGAGGGCACCCAGCGCTATGAATATCTTCTTTATCATCTCATTATCTCCTCAATAGTTTACATTTTTAAGCTTCATGGCATTTTTAACTTTTACAAAAAATCGAGATCGCACCCCAGATTTGCCTGTAAGACACTCTGGACAAAGAGCTTTTTCCAACCACGCTTGGGCACATCGGGGGGAGCAAACTCCTCCCTCCGCTTTGCAAGCTCAGCGTCATCCACAACAATATCAATACGACGATTTTCAACGTCAATCTCGATGATATCGCCGTCCTTAATCAAACCGATGGGGCCACCCACCGCCGACTCCGGCGACACATGGAGCACCACAGCGCCATAAGACGTCCCGCTCATCCTCCCGTCAGAAACCCTTACCATATCCTTGACCCCACTTTCCAACAGATATTTTGGGATGGGAAGAGAACCCGCCTCCGGCATACCAAGGGCGCCTACCGGGCCTGCATTTTTGAGCACCATCACGTGATCCGGGGTAATCTTGAGGCTCGGATCGTCGATCCTTTTCTGGGCATCCTCCGGCGAATCGAAGACAACAGCCGAGCCCCTGTGTTGTAAAAGTTTCGGGTCGGCAGCAGCGGTTTTTATCACCGCGCCATCGGGAGCAAGGGAGCCTGTAAGAATTGATATTGCTCCGATGCCATTTTGACGAACTTCATAAAGGGGGTCATCGAGGGTTCTGATTGTGCTTTGCCACTTTCCGGGTGGAGGGGTATTTTTAATAACATCTCCAAGTTTTTTTCCGGTAATCGTCATCTGAGAAAGATCAATGAGAGACCCCAACGCCTTCAAAAGCACAGGGACACCTCCGGCGTGGTAAAAATCCTCCATGTATCCACTTCCCGCAGGCTTGCAGTCTACAAGGACGGGAACCTTGCGACCAATTTCATCAAAATCGTTTAACGTCAGCTCAATCCCTGCCCGCTTTGCCATGGCAAGGAGGTGAATTACAACATTGGTCGATCCCGACAACGCCATGTGGACAGTAACGGCATTTAAGAAAGACCCTCTGGTCAGAATATCCTTCGGTCGAGTTTTTTTGTTGTCTTTTCTTTGGAGCATCTCCACAGAAAGACGACCTGATGCCACACAGTTTTTCAGTCTGTCGCCAGAAGCATGGGGTGCGGCCGCTCCCCCCGGAAGCATCAACCCCAGTGTTTCGACAATTGCGGCCATCGTTGATGCTGTTCCCATTACCATGCAGGTGCCCCCGGTAAAAACGAGTGAGCTTTCAATCTCATCGATTTCATCATCGTCAATCTCCCCCGCCCGATATTTAGTCCACATCCTTCTGCAGTCGGTGCAGGCCCCAAGACGCTCCCCCCTCCATTTTCCTGTCATCATCGGCCCTGCCACCACCGAGACGGCCGGGATATTTGCAGATGTTGCGGCCATAATCTGGGCGGGCACGGTCTTGTCGCAGCCACCCAAAAGAACAACACTGTCCATGGGCTGGGCGGTTATCATCTCTTCTGTCTCCATTGCCAGAAGATTTCTGTAGAGCATCGTGGTGTGATAGATCAAGATTTCATTTAGTGAGATGGTGGGAAACGCAAGAGGAAGGCCACCGGCCTCAAGCACTCCCCGCTTTACGGCATTAACCATCTCCGGCATTTGCCTGTGGCACGTGTTGTAGTCGGACGTGGTGTCAACAATTCCCACA
>JAUWME010000037.1 GCA_030613285.1 Candidatus Zymogenus sp.
CCAAAAAAACCGGGATCAGGGTTTACGTAATTGCCGTAGGGACTGGAAAAGCCCTCGAAATTGCCAAGAACGGCGACGCCGATGTCGTTCTTGTTCACGCCAGGGGACTTGAAGACAAATTCATTGCGGACGGTTACGGTGTAAACCGCAAGGACGTTATGTATAACGACTTTGTCATCATCGGCCCAAAAAACGACCCCGCCGGAATTATGGGAATAAAATCTCCCGCCGAGGCTTTCAATAAGCTTTCCGAATCGGGTATTAAATTCGTATCCCGTGGCGACAACTCCGGCACTAATGTCAAGGAACTCAATATTTGGAGTCTTGCCGGAACTGACCCCAGTGGCAAAGACTGGTACATGGAAACCGGAAGAGGGATGGCCGACACCCTTATCATGATGAACGATATTGAAAACTCCTACACGATCTGTGACAGGGCAACTTTTAACTCTTTTACGGCAGGCGGAAAAATCGATTTTCCGATAATGGTCGAAGGAGATAATATGCTCTTTAACCCCTACGGGATTATCGCTGTCAATCCAAAGACCTATCCCCATGTAAATTACAATGGAGCTATGAAGTACATCGAATGGATAACCTCCAAAGATGTCCAGGAAAAGATAGGGGGATTCAAGGACTCAAAAGGTAACGACCTTTTTATACCAGACGCCAAGTAGTTTTTGTTAAAGGGTAACGAGCTATACCCTATTTTCTCAAAGTAAAACAATGGATTATTTAGTTAACGGTCTCAAACAAGCTCTTATTCTGATTTTCTCTTTCGATCGGGAAGTCTATGAAATTGTTGGGCTTTCTCTCTTTTGTTCGAGCATTGCCACACTAATATCTTCCATTGCTGGGATTCCGAGCGGATATCTAATCGGAACTAAATCCTTTCGAGGAAAGGGTCTACTCGTTACCCTTTTTAATACCCTCATGTCACTTCCAACTGTTGTCGTGGGGCTTTTCTGCTACTCATTTTTGTCTCATAGAGGCCCCCTCGGCTTCATACACCTACTCTTCACTCCGTGGGCCATCATCATAGGCGAAGTAATACTGGCATATCCCATCGTTACCTCACTTTCAATTTCCGTCACCCAAGGAATCGATCCAAAAATCAAAGAAACATCCCTCACTCTTGGAGCATCACCCTTTCAATCGATTCGATCGGTGCTATTTGAAGGAAGAATCGGATATCTCGCTACGATTGTCGCTGGTTTTGGCAGAGTTGTGGCCGAGGTTGGAGCTGCCATGATGCTCGGTGGAAATATCAAAGGGTTGACAAGAACTATACCAACCGCCATCGCATTGGAAACAAGCAAGGGAGAATTCGCCTTTGGACTGTCATTGGGCATTATCCTGCTCTCGCTTTCCTTTGCGGTCAATATATTTCTCTATAAACTCCGAGGGAGAGGGAAAAAATAGCGGAACTTATGACCACTATAGAATTAAAAAGTATTACAAAGGTTTACGACGGACACACCGTTCTCGACATCGACCATTACAAATTCGATCAAGGGAAAATATACGCCCTCGTAGGCCCAAATGGATCGGGTAAGACTACGTTGTTTCGCATCCTTGCGCTCTTGGAACAGCCAACTACTGGTATCATTACTATTGACGGAAATAATGTCACGGCTTTTGATTCGCACACAACGAGAAAGAAGATAGTGCTCGTCCACCAAGAACCGCTTATGTTCGACACATCGGTTAGAAAAAACGTGGCAATGGGACTCTCATACCGGGGAGTTACCAAAAAAGAGGCCACTGAGCGAATAAGAAAATCTCTTGAATTGGTCGGCATGTCTAACTTTTTAAAAAGACATGCAAGACACCTCTCCGGCGGTGAAACAAAGCGGGTGGCCATTGCCCGGGGGCTTGCCCTATCCCCTGAAATAATCTTACTGGACGAACCAACCGCAAATGTGGATGAAAAAAATATCGCCATGATAGAGGATGTTATAACGTCATTAAAACAAAGCAATAATACAACCGTTATCTTCTCGACCCACAATATCAAGCAGGCCTACCACCTTTCCGATGAAGTCCTTACCTTGATGCACGGAAAGCCGAGGACAGAGCCCGTAAGAAACTTCTTTTCCGGCAGGGGTGAAATGGCGGAAAATGAACCTGTTTTTAACACGGGAGGGATCAAGATCAAACTTCCTGCGTTCAACGACCAAGTGCGATACATATCCATCGATCCGAGAGAGATAATCATATCAAAAAAGCGAATAACCTCCAGTGCCAGAAACCAGTTCTTAGGAAAAATTGTTGAGCTAAAAATGAATGGGGAGATAATTGGGCTCTCTGTTGATGCTGGTGAGGTTTTCCATGTGGACGTTACGAGACGCTCCTTTTTTGAAATGAAACTTAACATTGGTAAGCAAGTTTTTGTTGCTTTTAAGGCATCATCTGTAGTATTATATTAGATTGTCAATTGGATTGATTGCGAAACTCGCTTTTTTTGCTTTTTACATTTTATGGATCTATGAGAAAGTCTTTTCTAAAACTGACACCCCCAGCTGAGTTTTTCAAGATTCTCAATAGCTTCGGTGAGAGGACAGGTTCAGAAACAATTCCCACAATTGATGCCCTTGGAAGGGTTTCTGTGGCTAATGTACCCTCCCCCATCGATCTTCCCGACTTTACCCGCTCCACCGTTGACGGTTTTGCAGTGATGTCAAAGGACACCCACGGCGCCTCAGGCTCAATCCCCAGTTACCTTGAGCTTTCTGGCGATATCCCCGTTGGCGCAATTTCAGAAAACGCAAAAATTACAATTTCATCCGGGGAAGCGGTAAGAGTAGTTACAGGGGGGATGTTACCTGATGGTGCCGACAGTGTGGTCATGTTGGAGTACACCGATCTTATTGACGAGACAACCTTGGAAGTCAGACGAGGTGTTAGTAATCTTGAAAATCTCGTTGTCCCCGGAGAAGACATGAAGAAGGGGGATTTGGTTGCCAAATGCGGGGCACCCCTTCGACCTTTCGACATCGGCGCCTTAACGGGTGTTGGGATAACAGAAATCGAGGTTTTTAAAAAACCTGTTGTGTCCATCTTCTCAACAGGCGGTGAAGTGGTGGAACCCACAGAAACCCCAAACAATGGACAAGTTAGAGACGTAAATAAATATGGTGTCTCTGCTGGGGTCTTGGAGGCGGGGGGAATCCCCAATAGGATGGATAATGTGGAGGATGATCTCGATTCGCTGAAAGGCGCATTGAAGTTGGGAATTGAGACCTCCGATATGGTGATACTCTCCGGGGGAAGTTCTGTGGGAAATATGGATTTCACCCTTGCGGCAATAAATGAGCTATCTGAAATTCATGGTCAAGCGTCCCCCGGCGTTCTCGTCCATGGAATATCTATCAAACCGGGAAAGCCAACCATCTACGGGATTGTAAACAACACCCCAATTTTCGGCCTCCCCGGACATCCCGTGGGCGCACTCATTGTCTTTCTCATCTTTGTTGCGCCAATGATAGGTATAATCGGGGGTGTCAATAACCCCCTTAACGCTATTGATGGTAATTTTGACGATACTGACTACATTAACAGCACTTCATTTGTTCAGGCAAAGATAGACAGAAGCATCTCAGGAGCACCGGGAAGAGATTACTACATCCCAGTAAAATTGTCGCCACAAGGTGATGGCGACATCCCAATTGCAACACCGCTTCTTGGAAAGTCTGGGATGATCTCAATCTTAACGATGAGCACAGGACTCATCTGTATCCCGTCTATGAAGGAGGGGGTATCGGCCGGGGAAAATGTCAAAGTATCGCTATTTAAAACGTAATGAAGAAATCTAAAAGAAATATTTACCTAAAAAAGAAGCCGTTGACCGAGGCGATGTCTATTCTCTTTGAGAAATTTGACTTTGATAGTTACATTGGTGATGAAGAGATAAATAGCACAGAGGCTCTGGGAAGGGTCCTCGCATCTACTATCTTTGCGGCGTCTTCTTCGCCAAACTATCACTCCGCTGCCATGGACGGGATTGCCGTTTCTGCCGTGGATACCTACGGTGCATCGGAATCATCACCCAAAAGACTAAAGATTGGGAGCGAAGCTGTCTTTATCAATACAGGAAATCCACTCCCCGACGACAAAGACGCTGTCATCATGATTGAAGATGTGCATGAGCCGGGCGATGAGACTGTCGAGATCATCATGGGCGCCATCCCCTTTCAACACGTCCGCTCAATGGGTGAAGACATCGTTGCAACGGAGTTCCTGCTCCCAAAAGGCCACATAATCAGACCCTTTGACATTGGGGCGCTACTTGGGGTTGGTCTTACGAAGGTAAACGTGAGAAAAAGGCCAAAAATTTTCTTTATCCCCACGGGAGACGAGATTGTTGAACCGGGTTCAGGCCCCCTTACTTTTGGAAAAGTGTATGAATCCAACTCCGCTGTCATCGGCGCATTGGCATTGGAGGATGGAGTTGAAACAAAACGGCATCCAGTGGTAAATGACGTTTTTGAGAATATAAAAAGTGCGGTCGCTGACAATATCGATGATTACGATATTGTCATTGTCATTGCTGGCTCATCGGCGGGAACAAAGGATTTTACAAGATCGGTCTTTGACGAACTTGGTGAGGTCTTAGTCCATGGAATCAACATCATGCCCGGAAAACCGACAATTTTGGGGAACGTGAAGGGAAAACTCGTTGTGGGACTTCCGGGCTATCCCGTCTCTGCGATAATGACATATTTTAACGTTATACGTCCCTTGATTGCAAAGATGCTGGGCACAGGCGAGCCACCCTACGAGAGAGTTACGGCCACCGTTTTGAGGGATATCCCCTCAAGGGCCGGGAACGACGAGTTTTTACAGGTGATGATCTCAAACGTTGAGGGAAATATCATAGCATCTCCGCTACCCAGAGGGGCGGGAAACATCACCACTATGGTTAAAGCCGACGGCGTTGTAAAAATAGACAGCCTGTCAGAAGGGTTGATGAAGGGTGATGAGGTTAAGCCGATTCTCCTTCGCAGGAAGGATGAGATTGAGAGAGGAATACTGGCCGTGGGGAGCCACGACATCTGCCTTGACCTTCTATCGGCTGACCTCTCCCTCTTTTATCCCGGACACTCCCTTGCTTCTGTGAACGTGGGGAGCCTTGGTGGAATCATAGCGCTCAAAAATGGAGAATGCCACCTTACGGGCGCTCACCTCCTTGACCCTGAAACAGGCCAGTACAATACATGGGCCGTGAAAAAATATATCGAGGAACCTGTCACCATTGTAACCCTTGTCCACAGAACTCAGGGACTCATTGTCCCAAAGGGTAATCCCGATGGCATCTCAACCATTTCAGACCTTGTAAAAGACGGGGTGACGTTCGCAAACAGGCAACGGGGCTCCGGGACAAGAATCCTTCTTGACTATCACCTTGCAAAACTGGAGATTGACCCCACTGAGATTGACGGCTACGACAGGGAAGAGTTTACCCACATGAACGTGGCGGTGAGGGTGCTGGGGGGTCGGGCTTCATGCGGTCTTGGGATTGCGGCGGCGTCGGCCGCCCTCGATCTCGATTTTATCCCTGTGGATGAAGAACGCTACGATCTTATTATCCCCCAAAAGTTTAGAGACGATGAGCGAATTTGCGCCTTAATCGATGTTATAAATAGTGAAAAATTTAAAAATAAGATAGGTGCCCTTCCAGGATACAACACCAAAGAGACAGGAGTGGAATTTTCCGTTGAATAAAATTAATCCTCCAAAAATAAATCCTCTAAAAATTCATCCTCCCAGGGACAGTTACCAGAGAAAGATCGATTACCTGAGAGTATCGGTTACAGATCGGTGCAACCTCCGTTGTTACTATTGTATGCCCGAAGAGGGGATGCCCATGGTAACCCATAACGACATCATGAGGTTTGAGGAGATAGAGCTTCTGATTCGCTCTGCAATCTCCATCGGCTTTACAAAGGTCAGAATCACCGGAGGAGAGCCTCTTGTCAGGCGGGGGATAGTTGACCTTATTGGCAAAATAAATGAAATTGATGGTTTGAACGATCTCTCCCTCACCACAAACGGTGTACTTTTAGAAGAGTTGGCTGTGGACTTAAAGAAGTCTGGAATAAACAGAATCAACATCAGCCTTGATACTTTAAAAAGAGAGCGTTTTAAAGAGATAACCCGGATTGATTCATTTGACAGAGTCTTAAAGGGAATTGATGCGGCCCTTTCTGTGGGAATGTCTCCTGTAAAGATAAACGTGGTTTTGATAAAAGGGGTCAACGATGATGAGGTAATGGATTTTGTGGAAATGACCAGAGAGCAGCACTTTTCTGTGAGGTTCATTGAGTTCATGCCGGCATCTCAAACGGGCGACTGGAACGATCAAAAAGTCATCTCGTCATCAGCGCTCATCGCCAAGATTGAAGAAAAATATCCCCTGACCATCGTTGAGGAAAAACTCGGCGCCGGCCCCTCTGTCAATTATCGGGTGAAAGGTTTTAAGGGAACCATCGGGTTTATCACGCCTGTGACCAGTCACTTCTGTGAGGAATGCAACCGCATAAGGGTTACTGCCGACGGGAAAATCAGGAGCTGCCTCTTTTCCGATAATGAAAGCTACATCTTACCACTGCTTCGAGAGGGAAAGGATATCGTAGAAATTGGCGACTTTATCCTGAAATCGCTTGAGACCAAACCCAAATGCCACGATATAAACGGCGTAAAGTTCAGGAGTTGCCAGCGCTCAATGTCCAAGATTGGAGGATAGATTGATGGGACTTACACACGTTGATAAAGACGGTAAGGCAAAAATGGTGGATATCTCAGCAAAAGATGTTACACTGAGAGAAGCCACAGCCACAGGCAGCGTTATAATCAAAGCCGAAACTCTAAAGATGATTAAAGACAATAAAGTCAAAAAGGGGGACGTCCTTGCCACGGCACGCATCGCGGGGATTATGGCGGCAAAAAAAACCGACGACCTAATTCCACTGACTCATCCCATCCCCATAAGCGAGGTTTCTGTGGATTTTGAGTTTGATGATAATAAACCATCCATCGATATTCTTGTGTACGCAAAGACCAATTCCCAGACCGGGATTGAGATGGAAGCAATCATAGGCGTGGTCATTGCTGCTGCCACAATCTATGATATGATAAAGGCTGTGGATCGAACCGCAACAATTACAAATGTATGTCTTTTAAAAAAATCTGGTGGAAAAAGCGGAGAATTTATTAGAGAGGAAAAATATGAAAGCTAAAAACGGAAAGGTTATCTCCATAAATGTTTCGGAGAAAACCGGAATCAAAAAGTTGCCTGTAAAAAGCGCTGAGCTCAAGGTAGAATTCGGCATCGTTGGCGACGCCCATGCAGGAGACGAGAGGGAGGGCTACGGCCACCGCCAAGTGAGTCTTTTGGCAAAAAAGAGTATCGACAAGATAATTGAGATGGGTCTTGAAGTCTCACACGGTGACTTTGCTGAAAACCTCACCACGGAAGGCATAGTACTCACCGACCTCCCCCTGGGTACTACCATCAAATTTCCGGATGGGGTAACACTTGAAGTTACGCAGATTGGGAAGGAATGCCATGACAGATGCGCAATATATCATGCCGTGGGTGACTGCGTTATGCCAAAAGAGGGGATATTTACCCGTGTCGTCGTCGGTGGTACAATATCTGCTGGAGACGAAATCGAAATATTGCAATAAAACATTGTAATGTTGCTTGAAATATATGATATTGCAAGAGTATAACCATTCAAGTTGATTGAAATGTCAGAAAACAGAAAATTTGTAATAAAGGCTGCGGTTATCACGCTGAGCGACAAGGGGTCCAAGGGAGAGCGGGAAGATTTGAGCGGCAGGGTGATTATTGACTTTATTGAGGGTGATTTTCCTGAAGGAATTGATGGAACTGTAACTTCCTACGAAGTCATCCCAGACGAGTCAGAAATCCTAAAAACCCTTTTAATTAAGCTCGCTGACTCAGGAAAGATCAACCTCATCCTCACAACCGGAGGTACGGGGCTCTCCCCCAGGGATATTACCCCTGAAGTTACACTGTCTGTGATGGATAAGGAGATACCTGGATTTGCCGAAGCTATGAGATCGGCAAGCCTTGCCAAAACTCCCCACGCAATGCTTTCACGTGCCGTTGCAGTAATCCGCGGAGAAACTATAATCATCAACCTTCCCGGAAGCCCCAAAGCGGTTAGGGAGTGTCTTGAGGTGATTGCGTCTGCGCTCCCCCATGCGATAAAAAAAGCCGCTGGCGACCCTGAGGATTGTGCTCAATAAGGGTCCTCGGTATTTCATGAATTGAAATATCAATTGTTTCCAATCAAGTTGTGAATGACAAACAGCAATGACATTCATGTAAACTTGACTTTGTAGGCTGGGACGGGTGGGTAATGGGGGTTGGGCGGGTGTTACAAAAAAACAATCTCAATATGCTTTTTCTTGAATAACAAAATAGACTCATAACTATAAGAGCCAAAATGAGCATCCAACTATTATGATTGATCTTCATGTACATACCAACGCATCGTCAGATGGTGTTCACACTCCCGATGAGATATTCAAGATGGCAGTTCGCCAAGGTATCACTGCACTTGCCTTTGCCGACCACAACACCACAGAAAACGTGAATCTTGGGTTGAAGCTTTCAAAAAAACACAAGATACCTTTTGTACCCGCAGTAGAGATTAGTTCAACCTTCATGGAAGAAGACATCCACATATTGGGATATTTCATCGACCACACCTCACCTCAAATGGTTGCATTTTTGCGTGATACCCAAGTAGAGATAAATGCCCAGACCAAAAAAAGGGTGGCCCTCTTAAGAGATTACGGTTTTGCCATAGACACAGACGATGTGTTGAGAGAATCTGATGGCAGAACCCCCACGGGGCGGAGCTTCCTCTCGGCCCTTATAAAAAGGGAGGATAATGCCAACGATAAGAGGCTCAAAAGTTACATTGATGGAGACCGCTCCGATTCCCCATCTCTCAACTTTTATCTCGATTTTCTATCAGGGGGAAAACCCGCCTACATCCCCCTCAAAACATCCACCACCAAAAAGGCTTTGGAGGTTATCAATATTTCAAGAGGATTGAGTATCGTCGCCCATCCGGTAGAGTACCCAAATAATATATTAGCAAAAATCGTAGCGCTTGGAGTGGACGGCATTGAGGTTTACTCCGGCCACCACATCAAGGAAGATGAGAGCTTCTACAAACGTTATGCAAAAAAAGAGGGGCTTCTCATCACCGCCGGCAGCGACTTTCACGGAAAGAGCGTGAAACCAAATATTGACCTCGGTGTTGCAATTGAAGACGAACATGAATTAATAGAAAGACTCACAACCACCCATAAGGAGAAATATGCTTAAAGAGATTTTGAAGGATAAAAGAAACGTGATTGTTGTCTCTGACTTTGATGGGACGATAAGCAAAAAGGATGTTAGCTACACACTATTGGAGAAGTTTACTAATGGTGACTGGTCTGATATTGACAGTGAGTATATTAAAGGAAACATTGGCTCGAAGGAGGCTTTTTCCCGAATACTACAAAAGATCAATGCTACAAAATCCGAACTTCTGGATTACATCGAAGAGGTCTCATCGGTCGATCCCCACTTTGGCGACTTTTACAGCTATCTCAAAAATCGTGGTATTGAGCTTGTAATTGCCAGCGATGGTTTTAAGATGTACATCGATAAACTGATGGGGAACATCGGGCTTTCAGAGATACCGGTTTACGCCAATGACATTGTTGAGAACGGAGAGGGAAATCTCACGGCCATCTTCCCGCACCACAACGAAGAGTGCGGACGTTGCGGGACGTGCAAAACCAACCTCATCAAATCGCTCCTCAAAAAGCACGATTACGTCATCTTCATCGGCGACGGCTACTCTGATTCTTGCGCCTCTCCCCACCCACATACGCTTTTTGCCACGGGCTTTCTTTTCACTCATGCCGCAAAAGAAAAAATCCCCTGCACATATTTTGAGGGATTTGATGATATCCTAAATGAGTTTGAAAAGGATATACAGGGAGTTATCTTTGATCTTGATGATACACTTGTGGAATCTCTCGAATCGATAAAAACAGCATTTTTTTACACTATCGAAAAACTTAAGCTCGATATAGATGCGGAATATGCTTTTGAAGAGATGATGCACTGGCCGCTTTCTGTGTCGTTTGAAAAACTCTTTCCTGATGTTGATCTCAATTTAGTTGTCAAGACCTTTCGTGAAAAGTATCATTCAATTTATCTCGACATGACTACGGTCAAGGAAGGTATATTTGAAATCCTCGAAGGCCTCAAAAATCTTGATGTCAAACTTACCATTGCCACAAACAAGCACGGGCCATACGCCAGAAAACTTGTTGAGCATCTCAAGCTGTCCGACTATTTCATAAAAGTCATCGGCACTGGAGATATTGAGCAACCAAAGCCCTCCCCGGATATGATCGAGGAGGCGCTGCTCCAGATGGGAACCGAAAAGAATCAAACTATCTTGGTGGGGGATTCGTGGATTGATATTGAAACGGGGAAAAACGCTGGGATTGACGTTTACAGCCTTGCCCAGTCTTTAGATACACCCAAAATGCTTGCTGAGTATAAACCGAGGAAGATGTTTTACACCACGGCAGAGCTTCTAAAGGAGTTTATGTCGATTTAAATTTAGCTTTTTAGGGCAACCACAGGGGGTTGCCCCTACACTCCCTATATATATTATGGATT
>JAUWME010000157.1 GCA_030613285.1 Candidatus Zymogenus sp.
GACCCCGTCCTCCACATCTGGCAAATCCCATACCTCCTCCCATCCCTTGACCTCGAAATCCGGCATTAAGATACCCCGGAGTGTCGTACCCTGCACAAACCCCCATACCCCTTCCTGTCATTGATCCCCTACCCTGGGGACCTGTTCTATCTCCTCTTGGCATAACAAATACCTCCTTTTTACAAAATTTTATCAGTCTTTCTGCCCCTGCCCTCCTCTTCCACATCGAAACCTCCTACGACAAGAACCTCCATTGAATGTTTCTGTTGAGATAGCCATGCTTTCTAAAGTACCGTTTAAATACGCTTCAATAGCTTCCCTTGCATCGCCAGCTATCCACGAAACGAGATGAATACCGAACTGGTTAAATGAGTTTTTGCATATCGAATCAATTCCGCAGCAAATAACAACATTTATTCCCTCACTTTTAAACCAGCTGGCCATATTCAAGGGATGCACCCCAACGATTCTCACCTCTTCTTCATTGACAATCGTTCTATCTTCTACGGTGGTAAAAAGTATCTTGTCTGCTGTGTCAAGTCGGGGGGCTACCCTCTGCTCGAATATAGGAACTGCAATATTTAAACATTCTTTATCCATCTTGTCTTTATATGTTGCAAATTTGGTGCCACAAGTGTCCCAAAGCGATGAAAACTAAATAGCTTAATATTTTCAAAAGGATATGGATGATTGTTCCGAGAGTTGGAAATCAGGAAAGAAATGATGGTTGCAATATTGCAACCATTCCGGACGCAAAGGTTGCAAACTTGAAGCTATTATTGCAAAGGAAAGATTGAAAAAGTATTTAGCCTATGTTCCCTCAAAGGAGATCGTATTCTTTCATCTTTCTCCACAAAGTAACTTTGGTCATCTTTAAGGCCTGGGCGGTCTTGACTCGACTCCCATTAAAACGGGTGAGGTTCTTAATAATCATCTGTTTTTCTGTCTCTTTCAGGCTGTCTTTCAATGGTAAGGAACTTCTGTCTACAGATGCGATTCCTTCTACTAATTCACTCGGCAGTTGTTCTTTGGTAATAACACCATCTCGACAGAGAATGATGCTGTGCTCAATAATATTCTCAAGCTCCCTCACATTTCCGGGAAAATCATACCTCATAAAGAAATCCATCACATCATCGGATATTTCTCGAATATCCTTTCCCATTCTAACAGACATCTTATCAACAAAGTGCTCCACCAACATGGGAATATCCTCCCTTCGCTCCTTCAGTTCCGGCAGTACTATTTTAATAACGTTTAACCTGTAATACAAGTCTTCGCGAAAGTCTCCTGATTGTACTTGCTGTAAAATATTTTTGTTAGTCGATGCAATGATCCTTACATCCGCCTTTTGACTCGCTACCGAGCCAAGGGGCTCATATTCCTTCTCTTGGAGTACTCGAAGAAGCTTTACTTGAAGGGCCTTGGGCATATCTCCAATTTCGTCAAGGAGCATGGTTCCCCCCTTTGCCAGAGCAAATCGGCCGGGTTTATCTTTTACGGCGTTTGTAAATGCTCCCTTGACATATCCAAAAAGCTCCGATTCTAACAAAGACTCTGGAAGAGCAGATGAGTTAACGGCAACAAATGGTCCCAACTTCCTGTGGGAAAGATTATGGATGGCCCTGGCAAAAAGCTCCTTTCCTGTTCCGCTTTTCCCTTCAATCAAAACAGTGCTGTCGCTCTCTGCAATATCCGGAAGAATATCAAATATATCCAAGATTTTCTTATTTTTGCTTATTATGTCCTCAAAAGTATAGTTGGCCTTTATCTCCTTTTTTAACTCTTCGATGTAGGATAAATCTCGAAAAGTCTCAACTCCTCCTATAACTTCTCCTTCTTTATTTCTTAGAACTGCGGTGCTGATCGATACTGGGATCTTCTGTCCCTCACTGTCTATTATATCTATTTTCTGATCGATAATCTCATTACCTGTCGAAATAGACCTCCTCAAGGCGCAGTTTTGAGTACAGATATTGGCATGGAAAATATCTCTGCAATTCCTACCGATCGCCTCTTTTTTGGCAATACCAGTAATCCTTTCCGCTGCTGAATTAAAGGAAGTAACTTTCCAGTTCTTATCAACCGTAAAAACGCCGTCTGCAATACTGTCGAGGATAATATCAACAAACTGCTCTGAATTTTCTCTATTTGGATCTACCATACATACATTATACTAAAATAGTTACATCTTTGCAACCATCTCTACAATTTTATTGTTATCATCACCAACCCTGGATGCTCATCTCGAACATCCAACGGCAGTGTCTTAAAAAAATTTCTGTGCTTTTGATTGACGAATGCTATGAAAGCTGTTTCAGCTTGGCGAGATTGGTGGTATAACCAAAAAATGATAGTAAAAAGAGAAGGGACAAAAGAGTGTAAGAAAGTATGAGGATGAATAACTAATCTAAGAGACTCCACATCAATGCACTTAATATTGATTCCAATAGTTCTATTGACTCTATTGGCAAGTTGATTTTGAGAAGTCTTTTGCAATGAGTAGATTTTACTATCTCATTTTCAATTCTGTAACGATTTTCAAAACCAATACAAATACGGTTGTTACTCTATTTAAAAACCTTACGATTTAATCTCCATCAAGCAATAGTTTCTTTTCTATCGCTCGCATTACAGTCCTTGAAAGAACGCCAAGATCCATTGGTTTCTCAATATAGTCATATGCCCCAAGCTTTACGGCGGTTATCGCACTGTTCTTGTCAGCATTACCGGTGATTATAATCACTTGGGAATTTTTCGAGATCGCCTTTACGTGCCTCAAGACTTCTATACCGCTTTTTTTAGGCATTACAATATCCGTAACAACCACATCATGTTTTATTTCATTGAACTTTCTGATCGCCTCTTCACCATTATTGGCTGTATCCAGACTATCAAATCCCTCTCCTTTGAGATATTCTGTAATCACTGTAACAATTTCAGCCTTGTCATCCACAACAAGTACTTTTGCTCCAATAAGCTTTTCGGCATCTAAACCGAAGCGATTATCATAAATGAACTCTAAGGGACTGCGAATACTCTCGTAGGCTTGGTTGATCTCTTCTATTTGTTTAATAGTGATAGGTTTTGTCAGGCTAACGTATATCCCTTTTTCAATAGGTGTCGTTAATAATTTACCTACAGCATCTCCAGAAATCATCACACTCGATACCTTTGGATCTATTTCTCTAATCTTTTTTTGTGTTTCAAAACCGTCAATTCCTGGCATATCAACATCTATATAGGCAAGATTTATGTCGTGATCCTTTACATAATCGATGGCATCGTAACCATCCTTCACGCTTACTACTGAGTGTCCTAAAAGGTTTAGGGCTTCCTCAAGATATTCTCTTATGGCGGGATCGTCATCTACTACCAAAATCTTCATTTTGAGAATCTCCTCACAACTAAAACTATTTGTTAAAAAAGTTCAATGTCGAACTAACATGACAATGAATCTTCAACCTATTGAGTAACTCATCAATTACAAACGGCTTTTCAAGGATTTTTATCCCGAACATCTTAAAGGAGTTCCAAGTCTCTCTGCTCAACACATCACCGATTACAAAGAACATTTTGTCTGCCAACTTTGGATATTCTTTCTGGACAAGGACATAGATATTCTAACAACTTATTTACTGCATCTTAATGTCAGATAATATAGCATAATACATAATACTTGAACTTTTTCAAAAACTCAATGGCATTCTACCCTCTGTTGGCGATATCCACGACAAGTACAAATACTGCGCCTTCAGGCCACTTCGGCCTCATCATTTCCACCTCATCCATTTCTACAACTTCTTTTATGAAATGAACTGACTTTGTTTTTGACATATAAAGAAAGAACGCTTTAT
Source organism: Candidatus Zymogenus sp. (assembly GCA_030613285.1). Classification (GTDB taxonomy): domain Bacteria; phylum Desulfobacterota; class Zymogenia; order Zymogenales; family Zymogenaceae; genus Zymogenus. The sequence continues at coordinate 3,858 of JAUWME010000157.1, forward strand.
TTGGTATTTGTAGACGGCAAATGAAAAAGCCCATGTATTACACGGGCTTTTAATTGCGAGAGTTATAAAATTAATAAGGTGATTCTATCTCTATTCCTCAAGCGTTTTGTTCAGCTCTTCGACGGTAACTCCCTCAGGCCCATAGATGCCTGCACCAACGGTGTATGCCGAACCCGGTGCCCGATAAATATAAGATATCTTCTTTTTTATTTCATCGGTTCCAATCACTTTCCACATATATTCCATCCACCCGCCATTTGGTTTCTTTGATGTTTCGCACAAAACATTACCGACAGGGTAATCTTCTATATCCTTGATATCTTCAATCTTTGTACCCACGATATTTTTGTTGTTGGGATTTGCAACACAGATTCCCTTATCGCAATCGTATACAAAAATGTAGGTGCCCTTAAATATCCACGCTCCATTTGGATCGTTAAATTCAGCAAGAGCAGAGTCCCCTTTTTCAGATAGATACGCTGCTGCCTCCCTGACCTTCTCAAATACATCTTTAGGGGTTGCTTTTTCCTGGGCAAAAAGAGGAACCGCAATCAGTGATACCAATACAAATATCAAAATTACCAATATTTTTTTGTTTTTCATTTCTTTTTCCTTAAGTGCGTTTAAAAAACAAATTCTCTTAGACACTCACAGTGTCTCACCATTCCGGAAATGTATCATATATGAAGGTGTTAGTATAGCTATTTCTTTTCCCTTTTCTATTTCATATAATAGTTAAGGGAAAAGAGACAGTCATTTGCGGTCAAAGTGCGTTACAGAAGATATATCAGGTATTCTCTCCCGCCACAATTTCCATAGGCTCTACTCTGCCATGTAATCCGGTATGGGAATAGAATAATATCCACCACCCTTGAGTTGATATTTATGGCTTTGATATAAAAATCGATTGCTTTTTCAAAATCACCATCTTTTTGATGCCCTTTTTGATATTCCAATCCTTTTTCAACCCATCCTTTGGCGGTTTTACGCAAAAAGGGGGGCAAGTAAAGCTTACCCCCCTCGTTTGATTGGAATTTCTGTTATCTAATTACGGCCTCCCATTAGGATTGTTGTTACCTGGATTATTACCTTGTCTCCCGGGATTGTTGGGTCCCGGCCCCCGATCTCTCCTGTTTCCCGTGGCAGCTTCAATACCGTCAGGCAGCGCCGTAGTCACAACATCCCTGACAAAGGTGAGAACCACATCCCCTTCTTCAATAGTAAGGGGCTCATAGGTCTTTATCGACCTCTTCTTGTAATTCACCACCACCTCTTTGTCAATCTTCACCACCGTTCCATCGGCCTTGACGATGGCAACATCAAATTTTCCCGGCTTATCGTGATTGAAAAGGGAGATAAACTCCATCGACTCTTTCTCATCTATGGTGCCGGAAAATGAAAGAGCGCCGCGGGAGAGATAGCTGTCCGGTGCATACTTAACCTGCATCCCGTCCATCTTGATTACAAAGTTTCCAACTTCGGGAAATACTTCAGGATTCTCCGAAATGTGGATATCCGCAAGCCTGACAAGCTCTTCATTGGTGAGTTCCTTCTCTACACCCAGTGCGCTAAGGTTGACTATGCGGAGCTTCGCATGGGGTGTTCCTGCGCCAGCAAAGGCAAATATGGCAAAGGAAATTGTGAACAAAAGTCCAATTAACAGTGTTAGCTTTTTCATTTTTTCTCTCCTATAAAAAGGTTTTCAATTACATCTTGTATCTTGACTACATTTTATAGGATTTCTTGTTAAAGAAAAGTGATTGTTATCACACAATTTTGTTGATAAATATCACAAAACGTTAAATAATAGCACTGAACCCACCTATCCTGTGGCTTTCAGTGCTATTATCGTTGAAAGAAAATTTAGATTAACCAAAAATACGCCTCAGCGCCCTTTTCGCTCCATATCCAAAACTATCCTGGCATCCGGAATCAGTTTCAAATAACCATCGAGTTTTTCGCACGAGTAGTCGTCGCAGTGGCCGCAATTTTTGACTCCCTTCTCAACGGCGCAGGCTCGGATCTCACACACCCCGCAGTGGACGCATTTCTTCCCATCAACAAGACACCCGTCACACCACACATCCTCCACCTTGATATCAACCCCATAATGCTTTGTCCACATTTCAGCAGTCTCCTTCGCCTTCTTTTCGTCATTTGCCTTTGTAGCAAGATACGCGGGGCACACCGTGCAGATAAGTCCGCAGTATGCAATCATCTTTTCACTGGTACTCGATTC
>JAUWME010000205.1 GCA_030613285.1 Candidatus Zymogenus sp.
ATCGAATTCAATTCTAAATGGATGGAGAAGATGGGAGCAGAGGGGCTTATTGAGCTTGCGGCACAACAGACTGTAGCGAGGATGCTTGAGCGTGACGATTTTAAGAAGCGATTTCAGAATAACCAACCCATATCGATTCACGAGTTTCTCTACCCGTTGGTGCAGGGATACGATTCTGTGGCATTAAAAGCCGACGTGGAGCTTGGGGGCACCGACCAGATATTTAATCTACTCGTTGGACGAGACCTCCAGAGACACTTCGGCCAGCCGCCCCAGGTTGTAATCACAATTCCAATTCTTGTTGGAACAGATGGCGTCAAAAAGATGAGCAAGTCCTACGCAAATTACATCGGCATCACAGATTCCGCAAAGGAGATATTTGGAAAGGTGATGAGTCTTTCGGATGAGTTGATGATAGATTATTACGAGCTCCTTTCTGATATTCCCACAGCGGAATACCGTACGTTGAAAAAGGAGATTGGCGACGGCACAAAAAATCCGAAGTTAGCCAAAGAGGAGCTTGCTTTGGAGATTGCCGCCCGTTTCTGGAATGATGAAGAGGCAAAGACTGCGCAAAAGGAGTTCGGTCGGGTATTCGGTAAGGGGGAGGTTCCATCGGATGTTTTGGAAGGTGAATACAAGATTAGTGAGCAGAGTGAAGTGAATGTGGGGAAAGGAGATGGTCTCTGGCTCCCAAGGGTTCTGACTGACCTTGGCCTGACTGCTTCCACATCTGAGGCAAAAAGGATGATAAAGCAGGGGGCGGTGAGTATTGACGGCGATAAGATTTCTGCGGAGAATCAGAAAATTACGGCGGGTGATAATTGTCTCTTTAAGGTAGGCAAGCGAAAGTTTATGAAGGTCTCCTTCGTATGATTCCCCCACCAATTTTCTTCCCAATGGTCGGTTTGCCTGAGGGTTATGATTGATCTTGGCCGGACTGCTTCTACGTCTGAGGCAAAAAGGATGATAAAGCAGGGGGCGGTGAGTATTGACGGCGATAAGATTTCTGCGGAGAATCAGAAAATCACGGCAGGAGAGAGTTGCCTTTTTAAGGTGGGCAATCGAAAGTTTATGAAGGTCTCCTTTGTGGAAAGGCCAAAAAAAACCCTTGGCCACAGATGTTTTCTAATATGTGTTCAAGGTATTCAACCCCTCTCAATGTTTCTTCCTATGTTCCAATCACAAAAGTGCCCAGCCTCCCCCAATGCCCAGTCCTTCAAGCATCCCAACTCCCCTAAAAAAGCTCAATTCCCCGATCCCCTCCTAAAAATTTCCAGCAACCCCGGCAACCCCAATGACCTTATTTTGAGTATTTTATGTCGAAATCTGATTCCATCTCGTCGATGAATTCCAGGGTTGCTTTGAAAGAGTCTGTTGTTCCGTGCTCTGTTCCCTGCATTGCTTCGAGTTTTTTCATTTGACTTTCTTCTGTGGCCTCGGGTGATGTTATGTGCAGATATATTCTGTCTCTCAGAGAGGAATCATCGCAAGAGATTGACAAGGAGCCATCGGAAAACAGTATTTCTCCAATTTTGTTTCCATCTTTAATAATATCGGCTTTCATAACTGACTCCTTTTCTCAATTATAGCATAAAATGATTGAGGGAAACAAGAAAAAACTGACTATTTTGGAAAAACGTTTAAAACTGTTTGTCTTTTACGTTTTTTGTAATGGAGAAAAGGTTTTTGTGGTTATTTGTTTAGTATTTTGATGGAAGGTTGATGCTATTTCTGAAAATGAATAATGGCAAATGAGTGTTTTGTAGCATTGCTTGGTTTGCAAGAAACTTTCTTTTGATTATAGAAATTGGCTAAAGACATTTGTCAAAGCAATTGTTTGGAGGTGTGATGAGATGGTATTTTTTAGCTGAGAAATCTCACATTGCAATACGACTCTTGTTCTTCAATTAGGCGAATGATCTCTCTTCTTGTGTCCCAATCATCTTCTATTGGCTCAACGGTGGACAGTGTTTTCCCCTCATCGTTTTTGGAGTGTTTATAATTTATGATGTAGCCCGGTACTACCGCAAAGCGCCCGCCTCCCATTCCACAGCAGGAGGTATCTATTACGCTAAATCCGATTATTGCGAGGATGTCCCTGTCGTTAAAATTTATCTTCAGTTCTCTCTCCGGGGTGTATGATCCTGCAACGGCAGTTACTTCTTCCTGTAGGTCGGGGTGCACATAATTTTTTGTCATGAGATCCTCGATTTTAGTATATTATTTAGTTTTGTTTTCCTTTCTCTTTCAATTTTAAAGTAGCAACTGAGGATGTGTTTGTCAAGAGTTTGTGAGAGAATTGTATTTATAAAAGGAGAGACATAATCATATTGCAGCGAGAAGTTTCTCCTTTCTGTTTGATTTTGTATTTAAATCATAGTACAATAGTATAGTTTTTCAAATTATTTTATATGGTACATTCAATGAGTTAGTAATGAAAAAGAGCGGAAATATTTCGAGACTTTTTGATGATATCGCAAGCAGGTATGATTTTCTAAACCATGTATTGAGTATGAATATTGATACGATTTGGAGAAGGAGACTTGTGGATATTTCCAGAGTTTCAGAGGGCGAGGTTGTGCTGGATGTTTGTACCGGCACAAGCGACATTGAAATATGTTTTGCAAAAAGAAGCTGTGCCGAAAAGATATTTGGAATTGATTTCTCCCGGGCAATGCTTGAAGTGGGAGCAAAGAAGATAGAAGAGAGGGGTTATGCAGAGAGGATAAAGAATTCTATGGGCGATGCCTTAAGCCTTCCCTTTGGCAACGGTTCCTTTGATGTTGTAACTATAGGGTTTGGTCTCAGAAACCTTACCGATTATTCGATGGGGATATCAGAGATGGTGCGGGTTTTAAAGGGCGGGGGGCGGTTGTTGCTCCTTGAATTTGCTCCGCCAAAAATAAAAATCATTAATGTATTTTATCGTTTTTATCTCAAAAGGATACTTCCCATCATAGGGGGAATTTTGACAGGTAAAAGGAGCGCCTATGAATATCTATCTGATTCCATTTCCGGTTTTCTTGAACCCGGTGAGGTTATGAGAATCATGGAGGCAGAGGGTTTGAAAAAGCTCGAATCTTTTGCGCTGATGGGCGGGATGGCATATATTTATTTTGGCGAAAAATAGATGGAAACTGTGGTGAAAATATTCAATAATCTTGTAAAATGTTACAAAGTACTTAATTTGAAAAAGGATCGAATAAATGAGTTCTGAACCTAATGTGAGTTCTTTGGTTGATTCAGTCAGCTACCAAGACGATGCTGTTGTGAGCAAAACCTTGATCAAAAAAGAGACTGGAACTGTAACGTTGTTTGCTTTTGGTCAGGGCCAGGGGCTAAGTGAGCACACTGCCCCGTTTGATGCCATGGTCAATGTGTTGGATGGCGAAGCGGAGGCCGTGATTTCGGGCAAATCTTATATTGTGAAGAAGGGCGAAATGATAATATTGCCGGCCGGAGAGCCACACGCCTTAAATGCCGTTACAAGGTTTAAGATGATGCTCATTATGGTTAGATCGTAAAGGAAGTGTTTTTTGTCTGTCAGTTGTTGTTTGCAAGAGACTTTTTCTAATATTCTAAGGGGAACAATTTATGAACCCAAAGGCCCTGCACAAAATCAGTTACGGGATGTATATTTTGTCATCCAAAAAAGGCAGTGAATTTAATGGGCAGATAGTGAACGCCGTTATTCAGGCGACCTCTAAACCCGCAACGTTTATAGTGTGTGTGAATCATGAAAATCTGACACACGAATTTATTGAAGAAAGTAAGGTGTTCACTCTTTCGATTTTGTCTGTGGATGCTTCCATGAGCCTTATCGGCAATTTTGGATACAAATGCGGAAGGAATTTTGATAAATTTGAGGAACTCGATTTTAGAATTGGCCAGAATGGCGTTCCAATAGTTTTGGATTCTACTGTGGCCTTCTTGGAATTTAAGCTGATCAATCAAGTGATGTTGAGCACTCATTCAATGTTTTTGGGCGAGGTTTTAAATGGCGATGTTTTATCCGCCAAAGACCCGATGACCTATGCGTATTATCATGAAGTCAAAGGTGGAAAGGCTCCAAAGAATGCGCCACATTATATTGGGATTGAAGAAGAAAATAAGATTGAAATAAAAAAGGACAGCGCTTCAGGCAGATATGTTTGCACAGTGTGTGGATATGTATATGACCCAGAAGTGGGCGATCCCGACTCCGGAATAAAACCGGGGACAAGTTTTGAATCCCTGCCGGATGAGTGGGTTTGTCCTGTCTGTGGGGTGCCAAAAATGCAATTTGAAAAGGAAAAATAGATAAAAAGGAGGTAATCTATGAGTTTTAACATTAAAAACAACGTATTTTGGGTGGGAAAGGTAGATTGGGAGTTGAGAAAATTTCATGGAGACGAATATTCTACCCATCGTGGATCGACGTATAATTCGTATCTTGTCAAAGAGGAGAAGGTTGCATTGATAGATACGGTGTGGGCCCCCTTTGCCAAGGAATTTGTCGAGAATCTCAAAAATGAAATCGCCCTTGATAAGATAGACTATGTAATCGCCAATCATGGGGAGATTGACCACAGCGGCGCCTTGCCGGAATTGATGAGGCATATCCCAGACACACCCATCTACTGCACGGCAAACGGCGTTAAATCGCTTAAAGGTCATTACCATCAGGATTGGAACTTTAAGGTGGTAAAGACAGGGGACAAGCTCAGCCTTGGAAACAGTACGCTCAGCTTCATCGAGACGCGAATGCTCCACTGGCCCGATAGCATGTTCACTTTCTTTGAAGACGAAGGTGTGCTTTTTTCCAACGACGCGTTCGGGATGCATCTTGCCTCTTCAGAGCGCTTTGCAGACGAGCTCGACCCGTGGATGCTAAAGAGGGAAGGGGCCAAGTACTACGCCAACATCCTGCTCCACCTCTCGCCCATCGTCCGAAAGCTTCTGGACAATCTCCCATCGTTTAACCTGGATATCAAGATAGTAGCGCCGGATCATGGACCAATCTGGCGTCAGGATCTGGACCGGATAATCGG
>JAUWME010000314.1 GCA_030613285.1 Candidatus Zymogenus sp.
TGGAAAATATTTCGCCAATCGCTTAAGTTTTGTTTTACTCTTTTTATCCATCCATCCCTTTACTTCATGCCACTCAACAGCTCCGCCTAACCTTACAATCCTAGCTTTTATCTTCCCCCCTTTCTAATCGTTCATCAACCAAATACGATTGGACGGCATATCTCGTAATTTATCTACTCGATCGGAAAATTCCTTTATTAATTATTCAAAATGCCGCCAAACCATAGCTGCAGACATAAAAACTTTTGAAGTTTTCTGGATTACAACTATAAACTTTTGGTTCTAAATATCCCCCTCTTTGTATCTTGTAAAAGATTTTTTCATCAGTAATTTTTAATGTAATTACAGTCGGGTGACCTCTTGTCTTATCAACATAAAACTCATTTAATTTTATCGTCATTGGTGATGGACATGAATTATCTGTCACTTTTTATTCTCCCTCTTTACTTAGAACTTTATCGTCACTCCCGCACTCACATTATGTCCAACACAGAACACTTCCACCATAAAGACCCCACCTAACCATATGGCCCTCATATCTTCCGGTAATAGGTAAGCTATACCGGCTATTCCCGCCCAGGACGCCACAAAGTAACCATCAATTGCCCCCTGACTTGGGTCCTCCCCCAATATCGGGTTAGTTTCGGTCATTTCCGGGTTCCTCGTTATTTCCTTAGTTTGTAGCCAGTCTATGGCCAGGGGCACTGATGCCCCGATCAACATGGCCGTGTCTTCCCCTCTCCATGGGTCCGGTTGATAGTGAGCGCAACCAGTGACCAGTAACAGTAACGTGGTAGAAATTAGTAATAATAACTTAATTGTCATTTTTATCCCCCTAAAACTGTTTTATCCATTTAGCAAGTAACTCATGGGCCTCTTGTCTTTTCAATTAAGGCTTCTTCTCCACAATGTGGACAAGTATCATTATGTTCTATTTCATCTTTATCAACTATCATTAGACAATTATCACATACAAATTTTTTCATAACTCCTCCTTTATCACTTTTATTTCAATCACATTCTCACACGATACACACTCAAACCCCAGTATCTTGTCCCACTCCATCCCCACCCCATCTAACTGTAAGTAGAAGACCTGCCCATTACAGTGGGGGCACCGTGCTACAAATTTGTCACCCAACCTTATCAGATCACCCACACTAATATCCCGTTTGCCATTCCCCACAGTTTGGACAATATACACCATCCATAACAAAATGAAATAGTGTATTGCCACAATCACATACCCAATGTGGTTCTTCCCTTTCACAAGTGAATTTATATATTCCTTTATTTGATTTACAATGTGGGCATTCCAGCCATATTGTCCCCACTGGAGCAACAGCTGCCCATTCTTCCCCACATTGTAAGCAATAAGCGGGTCCACTAAGATGCGATCCACTACTATAGTCACCTATATTAATTACCTCACCCATCTTTTTTCACCAATCCCAACTTTGCCTTGGGTGCCCCATCAATTATGTGCCCGTATTTACTCTCTACTTCTTTTTTGTATCTTCCTTTCCAGTGACCATCCGGCATTTTTGAGTACATTTCATGAAATATTTTTAAAACATATCAAGTTGTGGTTTTTTCTCTTCCCCACCCGCATCTTCTTCCTTGCCGGGCTTCCCGACCACCTTGAAATATTCCTCACATTTCTCGGGACACTTTTTATCGCAAACCTCTTTAGCTCGCTTTCCTCTGCTTGCGAGTTGGGAGCAGTTTGGAATATATACCTTTTCGGGCTTCTTTTCTTCTTGTGGGGGATCTTGTTCGGTCTCTTTTTCTGGCGCCGATGTCTCGTTTTGATCGTCTTGTGGCGTTTCGGGTTTCGGTTCTTCGGGCTGATATAAGTCTTTCCGTGTTTCAGCGGTGTCCTTGAGTTGATCTATAATTCCTTGGTTCGCCGGAACCGGCTCAATGTCAATTATGTCTTGAAGTTCTTCGCGGGTCTGCATTCCCAAAAGAACCTCGGGACAGTAAGTGCGTGCAAAAAACATCGCAGACCGATATTCCAACATAAGCTCTGGCATGGTTTTCCATTTTGATCCTGTTTTATTATACCAGCCCTCAGCTTTTGCCATGCCGATGGTGACGAGTGGCCCATAAAGCGTTTCGCCCGACGTTAGTTGTTTGGAATATGCCCTACACCCCGAGTTGTCGTCCTCTCCCTCAAGCTCGTATCTCAATGGGGAAAATCGTCCGCTCTGATTTATAAGGGCGATGGCAAGTTTTGCCTCAATCCCCGGCCTGCCGTGAACAATATACATGTTTTGCATCAACATGAACGGATCGACCAACATCCTTTCCGCGAGGTTCAGGGCGATCACACAGTTTGCAATATTACCTTGGAATTGTTGTGGAACCATCGTTGATTTTGCGAAAACCGCCGCGACTCTTTGGGCGTGTTCAAATCTTGCGATATCAAAAAACAATGATGATCCGCTTTTAAATGGGACAACGGCTTGTTGCTCCCCTGGAACCATTAAGTCTTTACTTTCTTCTTTCATCATATTCTCCTTTTTAATTTATCGCCCAACGAGGCAACGCTAAGGTTTGAATTTCATCAACGTATCCAGGCCAATATCCTTTGGCCTTGCACATTGCGTATTGATCTATTATCGGTGTCATTTGGCGCCGCGCCGCATTAATGGATTCCCGGTCAAGTTGGTAGACCGCCACACCATAAGGCGCGGTTTTTTCTACACAGATAAAAAGAAAAACAAGATGTTCCTCTCCTGTAAGCTTGGTCAATCCGTCCAGATAAAAAGCGGCTTGCCAGTGATAATAAAGGTTGGCAACGGCTTTCTGAAATGCCTTATACGAGGCATCAAGACAGCTTTTCAGGTCCACTACAATTTTGTTGCCCGTTATCCAGTCAGAGCGGAGCTTACACATGACGCCCGTTTCGTGTACCCAAAATCCTGATAATTCGGCTATCCCATCGGCTAATAATGCCGCTGCCGTCTCGTTTCTTAGAACGGCGTTCTTCATATTTTTAATAACGTCTTCATCTTTGGCGGGTATGATGATTTTGCCTTGGGCTCCCCTCTCGAAACCAGCCCACAGAGCCTTCCCGGCCTTGGTTCGCTTATCTACAGCAGGAGCAACCCGAACCTGTTTTTTATATTCATCAGGTTCAAATACTGATAGGTGTAATGCCGATCCCGTCTTCATGGCTGGTGTCGGTGGGTCGGGATTGTCTTTATTCCACTTATAATGAGAGGGGCTTTTGGCAAGGTGGACTATTCCGGATTTATTTAGGGCGGATGTGGCGTGATATTCCTCGCTTGAAATTCGATAAAACCCTGGTTTTCTTTTTTCTGTCATTTATGATTGTCTCCCTTTTTGTTTTCGCATTTCAGACACTCCCCATCCTCGCCCTCGAATTTATGAAGCGTAACGTCGGCGCACCGTTCGCAATATTTCCAGGTGATGAGTTCCTTTTCTCCCTCCTGTGGACTGTCGGGAAACCCGCCACACCGTTCAGCCTCTTGTATCCATGGTGGATCAGGTACGTTTGGCATTAGCGAAACTCCCCGTCTAACTTTTTAAATTCATTTAATGCCCTACGCTCTGCCGATTCTACTTCACCCGCTTGCATGATTATCCTCTTTGAATTTTGGCGATTTGTTCTTTATAAGCAGCCCATTTCCCCAGCGCTTCACTTGCCCACCGCGCAACCCTCTTCTTTTTTGCTAATTTAATAAAAAACAGCCAACATTGACCAGGCTCCATCCTTATTCTGGCTGCGAAGTCTTTTTGTGTTTCGGTTTTAGCGGTCTGAAATAGGATCTCGGACGCAAACTGGTGGTCGTTGACTGGCGGTGTTTTTACATCCCAGAGATCAGCATCCCTGAGATTAGCACCTCTGAGATCATCATCCCTGAGATCATCAGCCCCGAGATTAGCATCCCCGAGATCAGCACCCCTGAGATTAGCACCTCTGAGATCAGC
>JAUWME010000334.1 GCA_030613285.1 Candidatus Zymogenus sp.
TCATCTTTCAAGAAATCACGTAATGCTACATCAGGATAGTCAAGCTTATAATCATCAAAGCATTCCATAATACCTTCAATAATTTCATCTTTACTTCCTTGAGAATATGGATAAATAGAACCAGGCATAATGTAGATATCTTCAAAGGAAGTAACACGCGCAGCAATGACATCCCACCTTACTAGAGAACGAGATGCTGACCTGTCCCTAATTTCAAGGTTACCACCCAGGAGAAGATCTTTGGCAATAAATCCCTTATCTGGAAATACCTCCTGAATTTCATAAAGGCTTATTATGGACTCTCTCAGTTTATTTAGTACTATTAGTTCATCCTCTTTGAGATATCGATTTTGAACAATAAAACTGTCAATTACCTTTTCTCCATCTTCTGATTCCCAATCACATATGAACCAATCCCAAAAATTAATATCTACCATCTGTATGGTATCTTGATCGTCTATATATTCCTCAGGGTCAAATTCATCCCAGTAAAAGCTATAGGCATCGTCTATTAAATGCTTTAATTTCTTTTGGGCAAATTCAAGAATCTCAGGAATTAACTTTTTCCTTAACGAATCTTCGCTCGTGGTTTTATCAAAATCTTTATCAAGACAGCACTTTTTATATTTTTTCCCACTGCCGCAAGGACATGGGTCGTTTCTCCCCACCTTGGGACCTTCGCGAACCACGGTCTTTTGCTTTTGTGGCGGTGCCCCATCTTCCGGGCCCTGGTTCATTGTTTCCTCGGCTTCTGTCTGAGAAGCGGCGCTGGCCATCGCTCCGGTAAAATTTCTGTGTACAAGATTGAGTTTGTCTCTAACAGGTTTTGCTTCGGTGTCTTCTTCCCTGACGATCTGCACCCTGAAGAGTTTGCCAAGAAGCTCTCCCTTGATGATCTCTTCCATCTCAATAAAGAGGTCGTACCCCTCCTTCTGATATTCGATGAGAGGATTTCTTTGGCCATAAGCCCGAAGCCCGATTCCCTCCTTTAATAGATCCATTGTCTCAAGATGGTCCCGCCAGTTGGAATCGAGAGTCTCAAGCATGAGCATCTTTTCGAGGTGCCGCAAAAGTGGCGGTGTGAGATGCTCCTCCTTTGCCTCGTACCTTTTGGTAACGCTCTCCATAAGCCAATCGATGAAATCGAGGTTTATCATCTCGGCTAATTTGGGATCTGTAAAGTCAACAGACATTGAGAAGTACTTCATGGTAGATTCAGATATTCCGATGACATCCCAGTCTTCATGGTATCCCTTCTCGGTGGTATATAAATATCCAATCTCTTCGACCCTTTCTTCGATCATCTCCAAGATGTCGTCTTTGAGATCATTTGTGCCCAAAATCTCCCTTCGCCTCTCGTAAATAACCTCCCTTTGTTTATTCATTACGTCATCGTATTCAAGGAGGTTTTTACGGATGGAGAAATTGTTTCCTTCAACTTTTTTCTGGGCGTTTTCAATCGCCTTGGTGAGGAGGCCGTGTTCGATTGACTCACCTTCTTCCATTCCCATACGGTTCATAATGGACATGATTTTGTCTGCCCCAAAAATCCTCAGGAGATCATCTTCAAGGGAGAGGTAAAATTGAGATGATCCTCTATCTCCCTGTCTGCCGGCGCGACCACGCAACTGGTTATCGACTCTTCGGCTCTCGTGGCGTTCAGTCCCGATGATATGAAGTCCCCCCAGCCCTGGGACTTTGTTTCCGAGGATAATGTCTGTTCCCCTCCCGGCCATGTTTGTTGCAATGGTTACACCTTTGTATTGCCCTGCCCCGGTAATAATTTCTGCCTCACGCTCGTGGTGCTTTGCGTTCAAAACTTGGTGGGTTATCTTCCTCATTTTTAAGAGACGAGAGAGCTTCTCAGATTTATCGATGGAGGTTGTTCCCACAAGGACCGGCCTTCCCTCTTGGTTCAATCTGGCGATCTCGTCGGCCACTGCCAAAAACTTCCCATTTTCTGTTTTGTAAATTAGGTCTGCGTATTCGTCTCTTCTTAATGGCTTGTTTGTGGGGATTAAAAGCACTTCAAGCCCGTAGACCTTGTTGAATTCTTCGGCCTCGGTGTCTGCTGTTCCTGTCATCCCTGCGAGTTTGTCAAACATTCTAAAGTAGTTTTGCAGGGTTACCGTGGCAACGGTTCTTGTGGCTTTTGCAATAGTGACGTTTTCCTTTGCCTCCAGAGCCTGATGGAGTCCATCGCTGTAGCGTCGTCCCGGCATCATCCTGCCCGTAAATTGGTCAACGATAATGACTTCGCCCCCATTAACGACATATTCCACGTCGATTTCAAAGAGGGTATATGCCTTGAGAAGCTGTGTGAGGTTGTGTATCTTTTCAGTTTTGTCTTCAAATTCCATCCCCACGGTTTTCTTTTTTTCTTCCTTGTCGGCTGTGGATAGGGTCTCGTCTTGTTCAATTTTAATGTATTCTTCATTTATATCACCAAAATCAAAGAGGTCTCCCAGAGACGCGCGAATGATGCCTTGCCCCTCTTCTGTGAAAGAGACGTTGTGCTCCTTTTCTGAAAATATATAGAGAAGTCCGTCTTCAAGCTCTGTTGTTCTTTTGTCTCTTATAAAAAAACCCTCAAAGCGGGACATCTCTTTTTTAATTTCTTTTCTGTCCGCGAGCAATTTTAAAAGCCGTCTGTTTTTTGGGTCTCCTTTTTCCACGCGTATAAGGTTTACTATAAAGCCTTCAAAGTCATCTTCTTTTTCCAGTTCGGCGGATTTGCCCAGGAGGCGATTTATATATTCTTTTTGTTTCGAAACCAATTTTTTTATCAAGGGTTTTAAGGTATCGTACTGGTGGGAGTCCCTATCCACCTGACTGGAGATGATCAAGGGAGTCCTGGCCTCATCAATTAAGATTGAGTCAACCTCGTCAACGATGGCGAAATATGGTTCTCTCTGGACGTAACTTTCCAGTTCAAACTTCATGTTATCCCTTAAATAGTCAAAGCCGTATTCGTTGTTTGTTCCGTAGATGATGTCCGAGGCGTAGGCTATTTTTCTTTCTTCGTCGTCCATGTCGTGAAGGATGACCCCGACTGAAAGACCCAGAAACTCAAAAATTTGCCCCATCCATTCTTTATCCCGCTTTGCCAAGTAGTCGTTTACTGTTATGATATAAACGCCCTTGCCAGCGAGCCCGTTGAGATATGCCGACAGTGTTGCAACGAGGGTTTTCCCCTCGCCCGTTTTCATCTCGGCGATTTTTCCTTCATGGAGGACTATTCCGCCGATAAGCTGGACATCAAAATGTCTAAGCCCGATTGTTCTGCGGGAAGCCTCTCTGACTACGGCAAAGGCCTCCTCAATTAACTCATCCGGTTCCCAACCATCTTTGATTTTCTCTCTAAATTCTTCGGTCTTTGCCTTTAGTTCACTATCGGTCAGTTGCATCATTTGGGGCTCCAGGGCGTTAATGCCCTGGACTGTGAGGAGCATCCGTTTTATTTCCCGATCGTTTTTTGAGCCGACTATTTTTTTTAAGACGGTACCAATCATTGTGGTTCCCTCCGAATTTAAAATGCTATTAAAGCAAGATAAAACCCCGAAAGAGTTTTTCCATCGGGGCTTTTTGGAATTATTTCTATAAATACATTACATTTAACATCAGCCTAAAAGAGCTCTCTATCTCCTCAACACTCAGGAACCCTAACTTCTTAAATCCCTCAACTTTCCGACTTTTTCCTTG
>JAUWME010000174.1 GCA_030613285.1 Candidatus Zymogenus sp.
GTATCAAGCTTATGATGGGGCCGGTTTCGGCGTTGCTTGCTTTTGCTGGAATTTACTTCTTCTGGCGTTATTCCCTGACAAAAGAAAAGTATGAGGAAGTCCTGGCGAAAATAGAGTCTCGTTCTTTTAAAAAATCTTTAAGTACTTCTTCACAAAATCAAGATACGTAGGGTGCAATCCTTTGTAACAATTTCTCCCTTTAAATCTAAAATTGAATACTATTGAGCCCCTAATCCCCGTAGGTAATATCGTAGCGGCATTCGTCATCCCCAGAGGCCTTGCAAAGCGTCTCCTCGCACCTGATATTATAAAACCCGGCAATGAATATTCCCATTCCCTCAAAGACACCGGAGATGTAGTTGCAAAAAGGTTTTTTTGTCTTAACGCCATTGCAAAGGGTGCAGCCGGGATTGTGAAAAACAGCGCCGTCTGTGGTGAATTCAAAATCAGGGAGTCTGTTTATCTGCTGGGCGTATAAGTTCAAAAGCGCCTTCATCTTGTCTCGTGGGGTCATATCTTTAGATTCAGAAAGCACCTTGGCAGACTCGCTTTCATCGACGATATGTCTCATGGTACTCCTCCCGGCCCTGACAATTATCGCCTTCGTCCCGGATTCCCCAATAACCTCAGAAGATATTCTGATAATCTTGTCAACATATTCTTGAGGAATCATATCCTCCTCGGAGTAATCGGGAGGGGAATCAATAAATTTTCCCATCCCAGCAAAATTCAGGATGGAATTTTTACCGCCGGTTCCAATAATGTCCTCGTAAGAATCAATGACTACCCTAAGCGCCAATGAACTCGCTTCATCTTTCTTTTCCATTGCAGTGCCTTTAGTCTTTCAGCCACATTATCAAACATAACTTAACACAAACACTAACCCCCGTATATAATATCGAAGCGGCATTCGTTGTCACCTTTGGCCTTGCAAAGGGTTTCCTCGCACCTGATATTATCAAATCCGGCAATAAATATCCCCATACCTTCAAAAACACCAGAGGTAAAGTTACAAAACGGCTTTTCAGTCTTAACGCCATCGCAAAGGGTGCAGCCGGGATTATGGAAGACAGCACCCTCATCGCTGAATTCAAAATCCGGAGGCCTGTTGATCTCCATTGCGTAGATATTTAAAAGTGCTTTCATCTTGTCTCGTGGGGTCATGTCTTGAGATTCAGAAAGCATCTTTGCGGCCTCGTTATTGATGACAATATGTTTCATGGTATCCCTTCCAGCTCTGACGATTATCGCTTTTGTCCCGGATTCCCCAATAATAACTGACGATGACCTGATAATCCTGTCAGCATATTCTTGTGGAAACATCTCATCCTCGGTGTAATCTGGAGGGGAATCTATAAATTTTCCCAGTTTTGCAAAATTCAGCACGGAATTTTTGCCTCTAATCCCAAGAATATTCTCGTAGGAATCTATTACAACCCTGAGCGTCAGTGAGGTCAAATCGTCTTTTTCTTCCATTTTATCCCTCTTAATATTAAAGTGTCAAAGACAACTCCCAGTCGGGCTTAGTAAATAATAAAAATATAATATTACGATACCAGATTTAAACAAAAACGCAAGATATTTTAGAAATCTCAATGAGGTTTATGCCAACTCTTTTAATGGTGATTCATTGAAATGTAATAGCTTTTTGTATAATCATACCTTTTCGAGATTTTTCAAAGCCAGATTAACCGCCGCTTCTCTTGTCGTAATGCCACTCTTTTCACTCTCCTCAATGCAATACCTCACGCCATTTCTAATCCTCTTGCTAAACTCACCAAAGACGTCCTTAATCTTGCACTCGCCTGTGAGGATCAGTCCAAAGCCCGCCGCCGCACCAGCGTTTGCGATAAAGTCGGGTATTATCGGGATTTTATTTTTTGTCAATATCTTCTGGGCATCTTCTGTGATGGGAATATTCGCACCCTCCAATATCAATTTTGCGGTGACCTTTTTGATGTTCCTTGCATTGATGGCGCCTGCCACCGCCGCCGGCACGATTATGTCAGCCCCAGCAGTAAGCCAGCCGTCGCCATCGCCTGTCGTGAATTTAAAATCGAGTTTTTTTCTATCAATCGTTCCGGCATCGTCTGTAGCTTCAATCAACTTTTCCACATCGAGACCGTCTTTGTTTGCAATTGTCCCTTCAATATCCGTAACAGCGATGACTGTAGCGCCCCGCCTCATGAGGTTTCTGGCAGAGATGCTCCCGACAGTTCCAAAGCCCTGCACCGAAACTGTGGAATCGCCCAAGTTCATCCCGAAAAATCCCACCGCCTCCTCCGCTGCCTCGGCAATGCCGTAACCGGTGATTATCTCCTCGAAGCTCTCACCGCCAAGGGACGAAAGCTCCACCCCATCAGGAAGATCAAGTGTTATGCCAAGTTCTGCGGCCTTCTTCTTTGCAAATTCAATGGGGTTAACACCGGCCTCTTCGTATATTACATTTACATCTTCTGCCGTAGTCCCCATGTCTTCGCCGATGGCGTAGATGGTTTGTAAAAATGGGGCAGCCATCCGGCCAAAGGCTATGGCCGCCTTCTTTTTATCGGGAGATCTGGGGTCGAAAACAATCCCGGACTTGGCGCCACCAACTTTTACTCCAACAGCGGCAAATTTGTAAGTCATGGTCCTTGCAAGCATTCCCACCTCAGAAAGTGTAACGTTGGGACTCATCCTGACACCGCCACCGCTCATTGAGTTGATTAACCTGTCAACGACAATAAACGCCGTAACTCCGCTCTCTGGATCGTAAAGTGTTGTTTCGTACATATAATTATTGTCAATCTTCATAGTCGGCTCCTTTCTGATTACAATTTTATTATTTAATTTAAGGTACAATGATGTTTCTAATACAAAATAATATACTTAAATTTCAAATGAGGCAAGAAAACATACACAAATTTACTCAATAATTCATTTATTTGGAACAAACTATTGACAAACATTCATCTCTATGATAAAAAATCACGACATACCATACAAAAACAGTACTGATACTTTGTGTGGTCACAATGGATGTAAGAACAATGGGGGGGCAATGGCAATTTGGCCCAAATATACAGTTTGTTTGATATATTAATAAAATGATCTGATTTAAAAAGAGTTTCAATGATACCTAAATTTGCAAAAAAGTTATTAGACAGTCTTAAAAAATACACCAAAAAGTACGGTCTTGTTTTTACCCTGGGATTCTTCGTTGCAATATTTTCCTTTGTTTTCACTAACGCCGTGATGAAACCCTTCTCCTCACCGAAATCTTGCACCTTATGCCACGAAATGGACGAGGCCTACAGCAGCTGGGAGCTTTCTTCACACGGTGGCAATTCAACCATCATGGCAACCGATTGCAGCATCTGTCATCTTCCACCCAAAGAGAAATACTTCAGATATCTTGCCGCCAAATCTTACGTAGGTGTCAGGGATGTCTTCAAACATGTTTTCATGGAATACGACGTGGAGGAGATGCGTCTATCGGTTCTCGATAAAATGCCCAACTCAAGGTGCCTTTACTGTCATAATAATCTCTTGAAAAAAAGTTCTTCGGTGGGGGCAATGATTGCTCACAAAAATACGCTATTCCCCTTGGAGGGTGATGAGCCTAAATGCGTTGAGTGTCATTCATCTCTCCATGAAAGGGAGAAGAAGATTTTTTCATCTGAATAATATGTTTAAACAAATTTATTAAAACAATTTTTGATTCAATAAACTAATTTTTCTAAAAAGGGGTGGTACTATGAAACAACTTTTGAAGAAGGCTCTTATCTTCTTGTTTGTTTTCGGTGTATCTGTTGTGCTTGTTCGCTTCATCGCTAACTATGAAACCTCCGCAGAGGAGGGATTTCCATCACTAAAAACGTATAAAGTTGAACGTGGACTCTCAGATGACGCAAAAAAATGTATCGAATGTCATGCAGTTGAAAACCCTGGGATTGTAGCAGACTGGGCAAATAGCAGACACGCCCATGTAAACGTTTCGTGTCTCGACTGCCACGCAGCAAGTGCCGCCGACAAAGACATCAGCAAGAAACATCTTAACAACATCGATACAAAAATATCTGCAGTAGTCTCTCCAAAAGATTGCTCTCGATGTCATCAAGCCGAGGCGGAAGAATATAGTTTGAGCAAGCACGCCAATACACTGGAGCTTATTTGGAAGATCGACCCGTGGTTGAATCATGGGATGAATAACGAGTTGGAGCGCGCAACCGGTTGTATTTACTGCCACGGTAGTATTGTAAAACTTGAAGACGGCAAATTAGATTCCATGACGTGGCCAAATGTTGGTGTTGGGAGAATAAACACAGATGGAAGCAAAGGCAGCTGTTCAAGTTGTCATACAAAACATCTCTTTTCTAAAGCAGAAGCGCGAAAACCGGAGGCTTGCGCCCAATGTCATCTTGGCCCAGATCATCCCCAGATAGAGATATATTACGAATCGAAGCATGGTGCTATCTACAAAGCGGAAGGGGATAAATGGAAATGGGATTCTGCCCCCGGAACGTGGACTGCAGGTGTTGATTATCGTGCACCAACGTGTTCAACATGTCATATGTCCGGTGTGGGGGATGTACCGACCACCCACGACGTAACCGAAAGACTTGCGTGGGAGACTCAAGCGCCTCTAACTGTGCGTCCAGATAAGTTCAAGCCTTGGCCGGCAAAGACAGACTGGAAGGAAGAACGGGAAAAGATGAAGAAAGTATGTCTGGAGTGTCATTCGCCGTCGTGGACAGATGGGCATTTTGTAAGATTTGATAAAACGGTGGAAAACTACAACGAGGTTTATTACAAACCAATGAAGAAACGCATCGATGATCTTTACGAAAAGAAGCTGTTAAGTAAGGAAAAGAACTTGGACGAGAAGCTTGAAATTGATATGTACGAGCTATGGCATCACGAGGGGCGTAGGGCAAGATTTGGGGCAGCTATGATGGCTCCTGACTATGCATGGTGGCACGGGTTTTATGAGCTGAAAAAGAGATGCATGGAAATGGATGAGGAGATAGATAAGATTCTTGAAGAAAACAAGCCCGCAAAAGTATTTGACGTTAAGGGCACCGGGGGAGACACCACAAAGCCAAAGTTTTAAACGGTTTCTTCCTCAAGATCGGTTTAGTCATCTAAATGAACCCCCGACTTGCAAATATGTGAGTCGGGGTTTTTTGTCTTGACTATAGAGTGCAATTTGAGGAAAATGAAAAAGAGGGTACTTGAATTTAATGTCAAACTTGCAAAGGGTTAGATTGAGGTCGGGGAGTCAATTGAAAATACAATAAACATTTGCGATGGTGAGTAGTGTGGTTGAGGAGCATCAAAACGATAAAGGAGACATGAAGTGGTGGAAGCTAAAATATATAGTCAGTTTGATAACTCTCTGGAGAACTCAATGGAGAACTAATAAGTTAAGAGCCATGTCTAACGTCTTAATAGTAATTTGGGTTGTGGTGGTTATCATCATGGCTGTTTTAAATGACTATGATAAAGGAACAGTACGAATGATGCTCTTCTTTAGTGGGGTAGGGGTCATCATTATTTTTCAAATGCTTATTCGTATATTAGCACCGCCGTTTCGGAATTGGGAGTTAATACTGACATATTTTGTTCTCGGAGTTCTCTTTCAATTATTTACTTTGATGTGGTATTTATAATAATTGTAAAAATTGGATAACTGAGTATCTTGTATAAATGTTTTACTAATATAAGGTGGTGAGAAAAATGGTTGAAGAACAACAAAATGATG
>JAUWME010000242.1 GCA_030613285.1 Candidatus Zymogenus sp.
GCGCTTTTGAAAATTGGATACTCATTTTCGGCGTTAGGTGACACAGAGAATGCCAGAAGTGCATTGATGGAGGTTTTAAGTAAATATCCGGGTGAACCCCAGGCAGAGCTTGCCAAGAAGAAGTTGGAGAATCTGTAGGGCCCTTCCAACTATTTCCCTCCTGCCCTCCCGCAGGTATGTACCATTGAGAACCTGCCTCGTATGGACGGGTCATTGAGGAATTGTCCGCAGTGTCGAACCACTAATAGTTTATTCAGCGGTGACTAACCATCGCAATTTTTGCCCCGTAAGTACAAACCATTGAGAATTTGTCCGCTGGAACGGGCCTTTGAGATTTTTTGTCGTTCTAACGACAAAGCAATATTATCTTTCTCCACCCACGTCTTGCCAACCCGCATCTCATCCAACCAGCACCTTTCTCAACCCGTATCTTACTCAACCCACATCTCGCCAAACCCGCTTTTTTTCAACTTACGTCTTGCTCAACTCACCATCTTCCCCATATTTGTCCAAACAAAAAAAGAATAAATGATTGAGTGCTCATTCATATTTTTCTTGACACACCATTAAACTCGTTGTATAGTTACAGGATTAAATAGCTTGATCATGTAAAATCGGCTTTTGCTCAAACTTTTGTGCAAATTATTTGCGCAATTAGATCATTTGCCGTTTTCTATGTTGATCGTAATTTCAAAAATAACTGTTACAGCGCGATAAAGTTCAATTAACTACTCAAAGGAGAATTTGATGTCAAACGAGAAACTGATGAATCGATGGTGGGTTGTTTTCGGAGCAATCCTAATTCAGCTGAATCTGGGCGCAATGTACGCATGGTCCGTATTTACTCCTTACCTAAAGTTGGGAGGAAAAAGTGATGGTGTTACGGAGTTCGGTTTTACCGCAACACAAACCCAATGGATCTTTTCTGTGTGTATCGTGGTTTTTGCCGCGGTCATGATCTTCGCGGGAAGATGGCAGGACAAGATTGGGCCGAGGAAGGTCGCCATGGCCGGCGGTATCGTCATGGGGCTTGGTTACATCCTTGCCAAATTTTTTGGAGCGAGCTTTCTGGGCCAAATTCTTTGTATCGGCGTAATCGGCGGTGCAGGAATCGGCCTTGCTTATGTATGTCCTCTGGCTGCCTCTGTAAAGTGGTTTCCAGATAAAAAGGGCCTGATTACAGGACTTGCCGTTGCCGGTTTTGGCTTTGGAGCCATGATCTGGGTAAAGCTGGGCGGTGCCTGGGGCCATCTTATCGACAGCTATGGCGTCCTTAACACATTTGCAATCTACGGGGTCATCTTTACCATATCAATCCTTTTAGGCTCAATAGTCTTGATAAACCCGCCTGAGGGTTATAAACCTGCAGGTTGGACCCCCCCGGCAGCAAACAACTCCGCCCCTTCGGGTGGTGAGAACTTCACCCCTTCAGAAACCTTCAAAACTCCCCAGTACTGGATGCTCTGGGTCATGTACGCCTTTTCGGCCACGGCTGGGCTTCTTGTCATCGGGAACATAAAGCTATTTGGAATATCGTCTCTTGAGGCCAACTCATTTTTAGGTGATGCATCGGCAGTGGCAGGGTCGGCGATGGTAATTTTTGCCCTTATGAACGGTATTGGCAGAATCACCTGGGGCACAATATCAGACAAGCTCGGCAGACCCCGCTCTATCCTTCTTATGACCGTTCTTCAGGGCATAATGATGATTGCCATCATCTGGATGGGCGGAACCGTTGCATCCCTATATCTTGTTGCGGGACTCATCGGATTTAACTTTGGCGGTAACTTCTCACTGTTTCCCACCGCCACAGCAGACTTTTTTGGCCCAAAAAACCTCGGCGCAAACTACGCCTTGGTCTTTACAGCCTACGGTCTCTCTGGGGTAATTGGCCCAATCTTGGGTGGAAAGGTATTTGACGTTACGGGAAGCTACCTCTGGGCATTTATCCCTGCAGCAATACTCTGCTTTATCGCAGCGGCGGTTTCTCTTGCAATCAAGGCACCGCACCACAAAGAAGCATGATAAACCCAATGCTGTCATGTCGCAATAATCGCAATTGTGTCGATTTTTGCGGCGGGAAAATAGTCTAAATGTTAAAACGTAGAGAGATTTTAAAAAACCAATAACACGAACAATAAATAGTTAAAGGAGGACTTTGAGAGATGTCAGACAAAAAAACAAGTGCTTTTGAAGGAGCAAAATTTGCCCCGCCAGAAAGTTTCACCAAAAAGGCTTACATCAAAAGCCGTGAAGAGTATCAAAAGTTGTGGGATGAGTCAATTAAAGACCCAGATGGTTTCTGGGCAAGGATTGCTGAAGAATACATTACTTGGTACAAAAAATGGGACAAGGTAAACGAAGAAAACTATAAAGAAGGCGACATCAAGTGGTTCATCGGTGGAAAACTCAACGCATGTTACAACTGCCTCGATAGACACATTGGCACCGACAAAGAAAACAAGACGGCACTAATCGCCGAAGGAAACGAGCCCGGAGAATCTTGGGAGTACACCTACAAGGAACTCCTTGTCGAGGTCTCCAAGTTCGCCAATGTCCTCAAAGAAGTTGGCGTAAAGAAGGGAGACAGGGTAACTCTATATCTCCCGATGATTCCCCAGCTTGCCATATCCGTTCTGGCATGTGCCCGCATCGGTGCGATACATAGCGTAGTTTTCGGTGGCTTTTCAGCAGACGCCCTAAAAAACAGGATTATCGATTGCGACTCGAAAGTACTGGTAACCTGTGATGGCACCTTCAGAGGTGCTAAGGCTGTCCCCCAGAAGGACAATGCCGACAAGGCTGTTGAAGATACCCCAATTGAAAAGGTCATCGTTGTAAAGAGAGTTGGCGATAAAATCAAGTGTGACTGGGACGATTCCAGGGACGTTTGGTGGGAAGACCTCATGGCAAAAGCCAGTGATGACTGCCCCTGCGAAGAGATGGACTCAGAAGATCCCCTCTTCATCCTCTATACATCCGGATCGACAGGAAAGCCCAAGGGTGTTTTGCACACCACAGGCGGCTACATGACTTACGTCTCATATACCCACAAAATGATCTTCGATTACCACGACGGCGACATCTTCTGGTGTACCGCTGACATCGGCTGGGTTACGGGACACTCCTACATCGTTTATGGTCCACTGGCAAACGGTGCAACAACAATCATGTTTGAAGGCGTCCCCGCATATCCAGATTGGGGTCGTTTCTGGGATATCGTAGACAAATACAAAGTCAACATCGTTTACACGGCACCTACAGCCATCCGCGCCATCGCAAAGGAAGGCCTTGACCATGTCAACAAACGCGACCTTTCGAGCCTTCAGCTTTTAGGATCTGTTGGTGAACCCATCAATCCAGAAGCGTGGGGTTGGTACCACGACAACATCGGAAAAGGAAACTGTCCCATCGTTGACACATGGTGGCAGACCGAGACCGGCGGAATCCTCATAACTCCCCTCCCAGGTGCATGGGATACAAAACCCGGCAGCGCAACTCTCCCCTTCTTTGGCGTGGAGCCTTGTCTCCTTGACGCCGACGGAAATGAGATTGAGGGCCCCGGCGATGGTTACCTCTGCATCAAGCGTTCCTGGCCCGGCCAGATGAGGGGTGTCTATGGTGATCCGAAAAGACTAAAAGACACGTACTTCATCCAGTATCCGGGGTACTATTTCTCAGGAGACGGTGCCAGAAGAGACGAGGATGGTTACTATTGGATTACAGGCCGAGTGGACGACGTTATCAACGTCTCCGGTCACAGGATGGGATCGGCAGAGGTTGAGAGCGCCCTTGTTGCCCACCCCAAAGTGGCAGAAGCCGCAGTTGTCGGATTTCCCCATGACATCAAGGGTCAGGGCATCTATGCTTACGTAACCTTGAACTCAGGTGTGGAAAAGTCCGATGAGCTGATGAAAGAACTTGTCAAGCACGTAAGAAAGAAGATTGGACCCATTGCAACACCGGATAAGATCCAATTTGCAGATGGACTACCCAAAACCCGCTCCGGCAAGATTATGAGAAGGATTCTAAGGAAGATTGCTGAAAATCAGCCAGAAGCCGTGGGCGATACCTCCACACTTGCTGACCCCGCAGTCGTTAATGACCTTGTAGAAAACAGGATTAAGTAGAGCAAAAAACTACTTTTCTTAAATACAAAAAGGGGGGGGAGAAATCCCTCCCCTTTTTTTTAAAAAGGTTTTTAAACTTCAACAAAATCACCCCGCCCAAAAACAATAGTTCTTTAAAAATTTATATATCTAAATACTATTAAAGAATTATCTCTGAAATCTCTCTAAAAAATGCCCTTAAAAAGCATAAAGACATTAAAGTGGCAATAATCTAATAAATAAAAAAATAAAAGACTTTGACATTCTCCACTTTTCTTTGTATAAATATAACAAATCAGAGAATTTCAAATTCCTTCTGCCATATTAAATGCTATTTGAGAAATCAGATGGACTATGATAAAGACGGGTACGAATGGTATTCACGCATCCCATTCAACTACTTCAGAGATAAACAAGGGCGGGAGTATATTTGTCGCTTCGGAAGCAAAAGTGAGATTGACGGCATCCACAGAATGTATCAGGAATTTGAACCCAAGAGGAGCA
>JAUWME010000122.1 GCA_030613285.1 Candidatus Zymogenus sp.
ATGAGCCTATCCACAGAAAAAGAAAGCCTGTTTTTTACGGCCTCTTTTACTGTAAACACCCAGGGGAGTCCCTCTATATTTGCATAAAAATTCCCCTTATCGGCCACGTTGCCGATTTTGAGCATTGATGTTTTCCCTTCCTTGTTGATGGCCAAAAAGGTCATTGAGGAATTATCGTCTCCTCCTAAACCATACTCTTTAAGATTGATATCAGCATCATCAAAAAATTTCAGGGCTTTTGAGTCGTTGACAAAATTCAGTATATTCTGCACCTCGTCCTTGTCGGCAGGAAACTTTATTGGCTCAACAATCTTCCATGTCCCCTGGGACGTTCTGGAGACCTTGATGACATTTCCCCCCGTTTCGACCTGAAATTCTCTTATCTCTTTTAGAGGGAACGCCACAAGCCACCTTTCCCTCAGGGCAATCAGGTCGATATCAAGATCTGAAAAGACACTCTTTTTGGCTAAAAATATTAAGTCGTCTCCACCCTTCTTGGCATAGATGAACTTTTCTGTGGGGGTAATATTCCCCAAGTGGAGCGTTTCTGTTTTGTCGTCTGCTGCCAAAGTAACAGATAGAGACGGCTCTTTCAACCCAAAATCGGAAAGTTCAGCATCAATCTCACTTTTGTTTCCAATCTCCTTTTGTCTCTCGGCATCAAGCGCATACGCAATATAGGCGGTAACTTCGGCACTATCTGCATTGGTTTTTACAGGTGATGTTATTATCCAACGGTTGTCTTCATCGTCCCCCTCGTTTTTGAGGACAATTACACGCCCCTCTTTTTCAATTCTAATTGTCTCAATCTTGTTCTTATCAACGGAAAAGACCTTCCCTTCCACTTCGTCCTTCGCCTCTTTTTTTGGAGTATAAATCCGCTCCACAACGACGTATACAGAAACAATAAATAGAAACAGGAAAAATAGCAGTAATAGGTTCTTTGGTTTCATATCTTCCATCTCCTGAACAAGGTTACCGCGATTCCGATGATGATTAGAAGCAGAGGAACAATAAATGAGAATATCAATACCCAAAACCCATTCTCTTTTGAAAGCACTAAGGAATCGACCTTCTTATCCTTTGGGAGTATGGCGATGAGTTCTTCTACGTCACATAGCCAGTTAACTGAATTTGTGAAGAAGTTTTTATTTCCCTCGTTTATGAAAAACGCATTGTTGACAAAATCGGAGTCGCCAAAGATAACCATCTTTGCCACTTTTTTTATCTCGTCGCTTCTAATCTCATCCTCACCATTTAAACCTTCTACCTCCTTTGTTCCAACAACGGCAACGGGCACAGGCCCCTCCAGATCTTTGCCTTCATCAAAGGATACGTTTCCACCTGTAACTGATTCGATGTCCGTCTCACCCCAGCTGTTTTTCCCTGTTTTGGCGAGGTAGTTGAAGCTCCAACCTGACGATGTTGCTGCATCGATATCTATTTTGAGAGATCGGGTCAAAACAAAAAAGGAAGATATATCAAAACCCTTCGTTATGGAATGGGGAAGATATATTGACACCACCGGAATGGTAGCCCCTCCGCCGTGGACCCTCGACTCGGTATCGACGATAATGTCTTTGGTTGCCACGACCCCAATATTACTAATGTACTCTTCAAGGTTGGGCGAGCTGTACTCTGCATCAAAGGTGATAAGAATGCTCCCACCCCTGTTAATATATTCAGTTAGACTTTCAAGTTCTTCTTTAAACAGATTTGTTTTTGACCCTGCAATGACAAGAAGCGATGCGTTCTCTGGCACGTTCGGGTTGGTTATCAGGTCAAGTTTTTCCAACTTGTAGTTTTGATTCTCCAGCACCTTACCCACTCTCTCAAAACCTTGAGCATCTTCACCTTCAATGTCTCGTTCACCGTGTTGGGTCAAAAAGTAAATAACCTTCCTTTCGGGAAAGGTTGCTTTCAAGACTGTGTTGGTAAGTAATTTTTCACCTTCATCAAAGAGTTCATTTTCGGTAAGGTGCACGCTCACATTATGGTCGCCATAAACTAACACAATGGTTTCATTCTCGTGGATATTATATTTTAGCGCCTCTCCGGGCCTCATGTCCATATCTACAAAGCGATAGTCAAACTTTCCATCAGACTCATATTTGTAGAGATCCATAAGGTCTCCAACGTATGATTTTATTGGACTGTCTGTGGGATAAAACGCCACTGCTGACAAATTATCATCGAGGGAGTTCATTATATTTTTTGTTTGGGACGATATTGTAAACCTTTTATCCTTTGTCAAGTCAAATTGCTTGTAGTTTTCGTGGGAGAGTACCTCCAAAAAGACGATGATTGCAATTACCAGTAAAACTGCAATCACGGCAGTGGTTCCAAATTTTCGGCTCCTCGTTATGTGGCGGGCAGATAACCCTCTTATGTCCTGCATCATTTTTTTTGTATTCTGCATTTTTTTCTTCATATCCATTACTTACTCCTCCAAGTTCTCGATTCCAGTGCCACCAACGCAAGAAACAAAAAGAAGCAGGTAAAGAGAATATAGTAGACAATATCATGTGTATTGATTATTCCCTTCGTGAAGTTCTCCAGATGATTAAAGATTGAGATGTCCTCCAATACTTTGCCAGAAAATGTATCCAGTTTGGTCTCCATCCAGCTTATCACCCAAAACATAATGAGCGCGCCAAACGAGATGACCGCCGCCACAACCTGTCTTTCTGTAATTGCAGACGCGAAGATACCCAGCGAAATAAATGCAGTCCCCATGAGGATGATCCCCAGATAGTTGGTAATAAACGGGCCAATTTCTGGAGATGAAAAGACAAATAGCATCACCACGTATGGAAACGTCAACAGATACATTATTATAAGGATGGTAACCACAGCAAAAAACTTCCCCAGAAGCACAGCCTTGTCGGTAATAGGATACGAAAGTAGGAGCTTCAAGGTTCCAGAATGCTTCTCTTCTGCTATAAGCCTCATGGTCAAAATTGGGATAAAAAACAGCATGATGACCGCAAGGTTTTGAAAGAGGGGCCTCACTATGGACTGACCAATATTCAGGTACGATTGGGCCTGGGGAAAATTACCATAATTAAGACTCATATTGCTGTAAGAAAAAATGTTATTTGCAAAGAAGAATCCGCTGATGATAAGAAAAATAGTTAGGATTGCGTATGCCACAGGTGAGGTAAAATATGTTCGCATCTCTTTTTTGTAAATGGCCAAAAAACCCAGCATCGATTAATCCTCCTTTTCTTTTGTTACGAGTTTGATAAAAATATCTTCAAGCGTAACTTCTTCCAAGCGAAGTTCAACAAGGTCAAATCCCCCTTCGATGATTGCTTTGGAAAGTTCCCCCTTAATATCTTTGCCCTGGGCAACATCCACGTGATAGGTTGTTCCCGATATCGACTCGTCTATCTTTTTGACACTCTTTACACCACCAACTTTCTTGATTACTTTGTTAACCTTCGACTCATCACCATCAACCGTTACGATTATCCTTCCAGAGCTATCCATGCTTTTCATCAAGTTTTTGGGAGTATCTACGGCGACCAGCTTGCCCTCTTTGATCACGATGACACGATTGGTCACCTGACTCACCTCCGAAAGGATGTGACTTGCAAGGA
Source organism: Candidatus Zymogenus sp. (assembly GCA_030613285.1). Classification (GTDB taxonomy): domain Bacteria; phylum Desulfobacterota; class Zymogenia; order Zymogenales; family Zymogenaceae; genus Zymogenus. The sequence continues at coordinate 3,603 of JAUWME010000122.1, forward strand.
TGACTGTACGTTCTCCAGAGAGGGACTTGATGAGATCCCTGATGGCAATAATTTGTATCGGATCAAGACCAATGGTCGGTTCATCGAAAATCAGAACAGGGGGTTCCCCCAAAAGGGCTTGAGCCACTCCCACTCTCTGAAGATACCCACGAGAGAGTTTTTTAATCCCCTTTGTGTATACATCTGCAATGTCGGTGTCAGAAATTACTTTAGCGATGCTCTCGACAATCTTTTTTCTTTCAATACCCTTAATTTCCGCTACAAACCTGAGGTACTCTTTCACTCTCATGTCTGGATAAAGAGTAAAACTCTCTGGGACGTAGCCGATGCTTCGATTTACCTCAATGGGCTCCTTGTAGATATCATAGCCCGCCACAGTGGCCGTGCCGTCGGTTGGCGGAAAAAGACAGGTCAGAATCGACATTGTTGTCGTTTTGCCGGCACCGTTGGGCCCAAGAAAACCGAGAACCTCTCCATGTTTAACGGTAAAGCTGATATTATCAAGAGCCTTTGTGGGCCCATAGGACTTGGACAGGTTTTTAACATAAATCATATCCATGGAAAGCCCCCTTCTTGGTTCCCGGATTAGTTAATAGAATTTGCAATTTTTTTGTAAATTTTTAGTGACTTCTCGTGTTTTTTGTTGTGGATAGATATAAGATTAACTGACTAAAGTGATCCCTAATCAAATTCCCTACGAAACAGAGACCACAAATGATTAATTATATTAGAATTTATCGATTTAGTCAAGAATTATTTGAGGTTAAGCCTATCTTTTTGTTGAAAAACAAAAACCAATAGACATTCTCTCTCTTTTCACCAAGCACTCCCATTCCAGCAAAAAAATGCTCATTCATACAATATTTAGATAATTTCAAATAATCTCAAGTCAATTTTAGAGGGGCACATAATCACATTGCAAAAAGAGCGCAAATTAAGACAGAAATAGTGATATTGCAGCCACAGTTTAAAATGCTTAATTGACAAAACACCACTAAATCTGATATACTAATTAGATTATGACAATTTCAAACACCCAAAACAGAAATAACAGTTTTGAAAAAGGCCCCATCAGGCCACCCAGCGAGGCCAAGAGCCTCCTCATTCGCCTTACCCGAAACTGCCCCTGGAACAAGTGCACTTTTTGCCCCGTCTACAAGGGCGCCAAGTTTTCCATCAGAGACGTTGAAGATGTAAAGTCCGATATCGACACCATCTTTGAAATCTCCAAAGAGATAAAAGAACTCTCCTTTAAGATGGGCTACGCGGGCGAGGTTACCAATGATGTTATCAGGCAAGTTTTTTCCGGCGGCCAGGGATACAATGATGAGGTGAAATTCATCGCCTTTTGGCTCTACAACGGCGCCAAGCACGTCTTTCTTCAGGACGCCAACAGCCTTGTGATGAAGCCCCCGGAAATACTTGAGATACTCACTCACCTCAAGGAGAGATTCCCAGACATTGACCGCATCACAACCTATGCCCGCTCTGCCACAACAGCAAGGATGAAACCGGAGGATTTGAAAATGCTTCGGGAAGCTGGGCTTACAAGGGTGCACATCGGGCTGGAGAGTGGTTCTGACACCGTCCTCAAATTCATGAAAAAGGGAACTACCGCAGAGCAACATATCCTTGGAGGGAAAAACGTTGTTGACGCTGGGCTTGAGCTTTCGGAGTATGTCATGCCCGGCCTTGGCGGAAAAGAGTTGACGGTAGAGCACGCGGTGGAAACCGCCAGAGTTCTAAATCAAATCAATCCCCATTTTATAAGGATAAGGTCGCTCCACGTCCACGAAATTATGCCCCTTGCAAAGGACGTTGCAAACAATGAGTTTTCGCTTTTGACCGACGACGAGACGGCAGCTGAGCTTCGACTCTTCATCGAAAATCTCGATGGGATTGAAAGCCGCATCGTAAGCGATCACATCTTAAACCTTCTGGAGGAAGTCTGTGGGAAACTCCCAGAAGACAAGGAACGTATTCTCGGCGTTATCGATAGCTATCTCAAATTGGACGATGACGACAGGCTGCTCTACAGGATTGGAAGGAGGGCGGGGTTTATGCGTAGTACTGACGATCTTTTGGACGATGGCCTGAAGGGCCGGGCTGAGAAGATTAGGGAGAGTCTTGAAATATCGGTAGACAGTGACGGCGAAGATGCCCTTCGAGAGCTTATGAATGGATACATTTAAGTTATAAGTTTGAGTTTTTAGTTTTTAGTCAGTTTCAACAGTGGAGGTAATATGAACCTGAACCGTTTTAAACTTTTTTTCGTGTTGGCAGTCTTTTGCTGCATTGCCCTTTTTAGTTTTGCTCCTTTGGCTCCTGCGGAAGAGCCAAAATCCGAAAGCCCTATCAAAGTAGGTTGGATAATGGAGAGCAGACGGATGGTAGGGAGCCAATACAACGATTTAGTCTTCAAAGTTCTAACAGATCTCAAAGATGAGAGGAAGATTGAAATCATTCGCGCCCCTCGTCTCAACCTTTATGCGGACAAAAACATCAAAGACCTTATCAAGGTGGGAGTTACGTTGGTTATATCAACTGACGAAAACGGAATGGCAGGAGCAATGAGCGATGCCGCACTTGCCAACCCAGGAGTAAATTTTATCCTTATCGGGGCAGAAGGCGTACCTCTTGTAAATTTGGCATCGGTGATTTTTGAAGAGGATGAGGCTGGGTACATGGCGGGCTTTGCGGCAGGAACGATAACAAAGAGCGGCAAGGTGGGGTTTCTCGGCGCCGATAAATTTTCCCCAATTTTAAGATACGAGCGGGGATTTGCTGCAGGAGTCAATGACGCCAATCCGTCAGCCGAAGTAATTGTAAAATATATTTCGGAAGATGGGAACTCCTCAATCCTTTTAGAAACTGACAAGATAAAAGATGAGTCACTAACCCTGTCCAGCGAAGGTGCAGACGTCCTCTTTTCTGTAGCCGGCCCTGCTTCTATGGGGGCCGTCCTCGGTGCAGAAAAAGCGGGCATATACGCTATCGGACTTGGGTACAACCCACAAAAACTCGCCCCAAAAACAATAGCGGTATCGGTAATAAAGCGATATGATGTGGCGATATCGGGACTTGTTTTAGACGTTATTTCGGGAGATTTCGGCGGCGGTTTTTACCAGATGGGATTTGAAAACAATGGGCTGGATATCGCAACCACGAACGCTATAAATCAAAACAAAATAAGCAAAATAGTAAATCGGAAAAATCTCCTCAAGGCGGGTAAGGTAAAAGTCCCCGACTACATGGACGAGAGGAGAAAAAAGACCCTCTACGTTTCTCACAACCCGAACATGGCCCCGTACCAGTTTATTGATGAAGATGGTCAATCTGATGGATATGTCATTGACGTGATGGAGGAGGTTGGACGACGCATGGGGCTGACTGTAAAG
>JAUWME010000330.1 GCA_030613285.1 Candidatus Zymogenus sp.
GGGGCAGCAATTCCCATCTCGGTAATAGCCTCCTTCACGGAATCCATGAGCTCTGATATCAAGGGAATTAGGCCCGCATTCAGGGCAGCGGTGGTGGCTCTGGTGTCTGCATTGAGGTCCATCGACAACATATGGCCCAGGACTATGGGTTTATCGGTGATTGAAGATACGATCTTTCCGACCCTGTCCTCGTGCTCAGGATTTCTGACGGAGAAGTATGAGGCGCAGGCAAAGGCCTCGACATCGTTGAGGACGGACTTGACAAAGCTCTTTATCTCTTTTTCGTCTAATGGCTCTGCAACCTTACCCTTGACATCGTGTCCCCCCCGCACCCTCTTTGTGATGATTGTCCCGATGCCGCCGACTGATAGATTCATCTCTTCGCCGTAACCCACAACGATAAGTCCCACAGAGCGTCCCATTCCTTCAACAATGGCGTTTGTAGCAAGTGTTGTCGAAAGCCCCACCATCTTGACCCGGCTAAAGTCGTATTTCCCAAGTCCTTTCAGGGATTTCCTGATACCTGCCAGTAAATTTCGGTGGGTGGTGGGGGCCTTGGACTGGGCTACGATCTTGCTCTTTGTGTCATTGTTGATGTCGACGAGGACAGAATCGGTAAAGGTACCGCCTGTGTCTATTCCTAAAAAAAGTGGAAAGTCTTTATGAGGCATATTTATCTCCAAACATCTTTTGCATCTCTCTTCCTTGGCAATCCATACGCTCACAGAAAAAACAGGGCGTTTTATCGATGATGTCATTTTCTGGCCCCAGCCCGATTATCCCCGAACCGCTCTTTTTTGGGGTCATCATATACGATTCTGTCAACGTTACTCCCACCAAATCAGCGTCGAGAAGGGTAAAGATTTCTTTTTGCTCCCTTATGTCCCAGTGGCACTGGCCGGGGCCGAAGGGTTCGGTAAGTGAGAAATCCCTCGGCTTGGCCTCTGTGGTGTACAGTTCTTTTAGGAACCTCACCTTACTTTTTGTAAATGCGTATAACCCCATTGTGTCGAGGATTAGGGCTGTGAGGTCGTCGCCTTTGGAATTTAGTTTGTCGATCTCTTCATCGATGTCAGGGCCCAGGGTGCCAACGAACACGATTGCCAATAACGATCCCTTTAGGACTTTTCTGAGTATTTTTCCCCTGAACTCACCCATTTGTTCGCTGTTTCCAATGCGAATGGCGTCACCATCCATCTCCAAGGTTTCCTCAAAAATTTCATATACTTGATAGACAGAGCGGGGTTTAACAATATCAAGGCATTTTTCCCGCATGGCCTGGGCCTTCTCAAGAAGTTTCTTTGGTGCAGGCTTTCCTTCATTGTAGCCCATGAATGTCAGGACATCATCAACGCTAATGTCAAAGTCGAAACTTTCTAAAACAGTCAAGGTTGGCAGCCTCTGAATTTGATATTTTGACTTTACAATTTAACACAGGCAAAAAAAAAGTCAAGGATTTGATGGAGAGAGACTAAAATTATGGTGTGGTGAACTCCATAAATTCTATTTTTTGTAAGTCAAACTCTCTGAAATAAATCTTTAGTAAATTAGTATAATATTATTGAAAAATTGATTTAAGTTGTTATTATATGAGAGGGAAGAAAATTGGTTAGCGGGTTTATAGATTTAAAGGGAGGTGAGGTAATCATGATGTTTATTGGATTGATTATCATGTTTTTTGGATTTGTTTTTGTTGTTGCTCTTATGGCTCTCCTCTATTTTCTCTATCAGCGAGGAGATCTCGACTTTCTTAAAGGCAACGAAAACCCCCGGGAGATCCTTGAACGGCGGTACGCTGCAGGGGAGATAGACGATGTGGAATATCAAAAGATAAAGCAGTCTCTAATCGAGTGATGGAAAAGAGAATCAAGATAGAATTTTGTTAAAAGGTGAAAAAATGTTGAATTTTATTGCGAAAACGACAGACTATTTAGTTCCGGCAATGGACTTGTTTGACAGGTTTGACGGGTATGGCTGCGGGCCAATGGGTGGATATTGGGGAGGAGCCGGTGGCTTTGGTTTCTTCGGGATGTTAATTTTTGTCCTCTTCTGGATAGGGATTTTGGCTATTGCAGCTCTGATTATCTCGAAAATCTTGAGGGGAAATAGTGTGGCCGTGATGGGTGGGTCAAGGGGCACCCCCGTGGATATCCTGCAAAAACGTTACGCCTCAGGTGAGATAACCGAAAAGGAATATTTGAGCATGAAGAAAAATCTCATGGAAAAATAGACGGCTATTTCCCTCATTGATTAGTTCAGTATTTGAATATTACTTAAATGATTCTTTAGTTGCAATATCATAAATCAAATGGTGGGCAATCAATTAATGTTGCGGTTTCTACTGTTGTAATCTTCTACTGCGATTGAGCCTCGACAATTCCAAGGATCTGGAGCATATCGCGGCCGGAGCACGTTTTCGAATCGCAGAGGTCACAGGCGGATTTTGTAGAGACCTGATCTGTCGGGCCTAATCCCATAATTCCAGATCTGCTCTTTTTGGGAATCATCAGACACGTGTTTGTCAGCGTAACCCCGATGGAATCCGCATCCACAAGGGTAAAGAGGGTCTTTTGCTCCCTGATGTCCCATTGACACTCCCCTGGGCCGAACGAGTGGGTCAATCTATAGCCATCGGGAGTTGCCTCATTCTGAGCAATCGTACTGTAGAAATCAACGGCGGTAACGCCCAGAGCGACGGAGCCGAAGGTGTCCAGCATCACGGCGGAAAAAGTATCCCCGTCCTTTGTGAGCCTTTCGATCTCGTCGTCCAACCTTTTGCCCATTGTGGCAACAAAAATAACCGCCCTCGTTGAGCCTTTCATCACCTTTTGAAGTACCTTCCCATGAAACTTTGCTCCGTTAAGGCTCAAAACCCCACTTCCAATGGACGATATTTCATAAATCTCGTAAACATATCTGGGCTCGATAACTTCGAGGCACAACTCTTTTGCCTCGTGGGCGGCGCTGACAATTCGTTTTGGGGCCGGTCTCGCCCCCTGATATCCCATGATTTTCAGTACGTCATCCACATTAATATCGATTTTGATTTCACTTAAAACGGTCATCTTCGTACTCCGGCAAATATTTTATTAACATATCACATTAGAGAGAAAAGTCAAGGTGGGGGTATTAAAAACACTCCGAAGTTCGGTTTTTGGGTTTAAAAGATGTAACATTAAAAAAATGGTCACTTTGAAAATAATGCTTGACACAGCCCCCAATTCAATGTAGGATTTAAGCATCTACTTAAAAGGTGGTGCCATGTAAAGGTGGTGACGCATTAAGGGGTGGGTCGTATTATGGAAGCGCCGTTTAAAGGGTTACAAGATTGATTTTTTAGGAGGTATTTAGGTGCGAGGCTTTATGGTCGAGATGTTCAAGGCCTTCGGTGTTGAATCTCGAATCAAGATTATCGAGCTGTTGAAAGAGAATGGCCCTTTGGGCGTCAACGATCTTTCGGAGAAACTGGGTATAACTCCATCCGCCGTTTCTCAGCATCTGAAGATTCTGAAATTTGCGGGGTTGGTCAAAAACCAGCGCCAGGGGTGCTGTGTCCCTTATGAGGTTGACATTAAGGCTTTGGAAAATTGCGGGGAGATGTTTTCAAATATCTGCAGCTGTGATGTCAGCAATTGCGCTGGGATGATGAATATGGGTGTTGGTGAGAATGATGATGAAACGAAAGAGAGTTTAAAGCGGCACGAAGAGGCCCTGGAAAAGGAGCTTGAGGAGGTCAGGAACAGGATT
>JAUWME010000498.1 GCA_030613285.1 Candidatus Zymogenus sp.
TATACTCGAAGCTGGCGGTTATGTTGAGCCTATTTACGGCGAGGGATTCTGGTATAGGGTTGAAGGGTGATGCAAAATTTATTGCGTTTATTGCAGAATCGTCCAAAACTTCTCTGCCCGAAGACGAGATTAGGACAACCCTGGAGACCCTGCCGTCTTTCTCGACGGTGAAGATCACCGAGAGCAATCCTCCCCACCTGTTTTTTTGGGCCTCAAGAGGATAGTTCCACGCCATCTCAATCTGCGATTTTATATGGTGAAAATAGCTGTAATATTTAAACTCCCTTGTGTTTAGTGAGACGTCCTCTTCCTCTTTTATTCCCGATGACGTTGTGCCGGGGGGTTGGTTTAAGCGGGCGATGGAGTTGTTGTCGGGAAAGATGTCAGTTGCAACAAGCAGATCGTTGTACTTGTTTGGGTTGGGCTTTTCTGTTGTTTCCTTTGGGGTCTCCTTTTTCACGTCTGGCTCATTTTTTGGTTCTTTTGGTGAGACGACCTCCTCCTTCGCCTCATTAGATGTTGTCTCTGTGGGTGGTTTTGGTGGAACAGGATTTACAGGAGGTGATACAATTACGGGTTTTGGAGGTGGTTTTGGCGCGCCCCCCCCCAGGGGACTTCCTTTTTTTATCGTTTCTTCCTCGACCTTTCTGTTTTTGTCCGAAAGCCTGTGCGTGTCCACTTCTTCATCTGTCTCATTTTCTTGAGGGAAATCGTTAAATTCGTATTTCTCGTTTTCGTCAAATTCAATAATAAGGGGTTCTTTCTTTGCCTGGGTAAGATCGAAGGTGATAAATGAAAAGAGAAATAGGAGGATGAGATGGAAAATTATCGAAGAGATAATAAAATATTCCACCCTACGGTTTGGACTTCCTTGACTCCTTTTCAGCCCGGATTGTTTAGAAAAAGGTTTCGGCGAATTCTTGGGCGTTTTTGATGACCAAAGGCCTTTTTTCATTTTAATTATCATTTTTCGTGATAGAAATGTATCAGGTTCGAGTCTTGTTAGAAGTGTTTCACTTGTATTTATTTTAGTGCAAAAAGGCGTGTATGTCAACGAAAAGTTCGATGTTTTGTGCTATCTTTTGTTTTGGGGACGATGATGATTCTTGACAAATTGCTTCCAATTTCATAAAATCTAACAAAGTTATGGTGACAATAGTAGCGATGATAATTGGAGTAATTTTGTAGTGATGGAAAAAATAAGGAGAGTGGCGGAACTCTTGTACTTTTCAAAAAAAGCCGTGGCGTTAACCGGTGCCGGGGTGTCAACGGAGTCGGGAATTCCCGACTTCAGGAGCCCAAAGAGCCTCCTCTGGGAGAGGATTCATGCCTACCAGTTTATGCCGATGGAGGCATATACCGACGGCAAATTCGATTACATCGAGATATTTTACCGCTATTGGTTTCCGCTATTGTTCCCGATGATATCATGCGAGCCGAACATAAATCACCATTTTCTTCATGATATGGAGGTCAGGGGGCTCATCGAAGGGGTGATTACACAAAATACCGACGGGCTTCATGGAAAAGCGGGGAGCAGTAAGGTCTTTGAGGTACATGGAAACCTTGAAGGGGGCCACTGCTTTGGTTGCGGAAAACAGTATAAAATCGATTTTATTTTAGATGAAATTGAATCTTTGAGAATTCCACCCCGTTGCAAAAAATGCGAGGGCGTTGTTGGTCCAAACATCGTCTTTGCCTTTGAGCGAACCGAAGACTACGAGCGGGGGCTAAAACTTGCCGAAAGCTCCGATCTCCTCCTGACGATGGGGTCGTCGCTACTTGTGGAACATGTAAAGGAGATAGTTATGGGGTGCTTGGAGAGAGGTGGAAAACTTATTGTCATCAACGCCCAGCCCACACCCTTTGATGATGTGGCGGAGGTGGTGATTGCAGAAAAGCTCTCTTCGGTCATTCGTACTATATGGGATACAATCGAGAGGTATTTTTAGAAAATATTTTAGGGGCAACCACAGGGGATTGCCCCTACAGGCATAATTGCTTCTTTTCTGTCATTGCCCTGGGTGGCGGAAATTTAGATTAATATGAAGAAAACTTGTCATTCCCGCGAAAGCGGG
>JAUWME010000165.1 GCA_030613285.1 Candidatus Zymogenus sp.
CCGCTTTCCAAGGGAATGACAAATACTCCTTTATCAAAAGTAACAAAAATTCCGATTCCATTCTATATGGAATTTATCATAAATAGTATCAAAATGGAAACAATTTTCTGAAAAATGTCATGGTGAAGAAACCGAACTAACTATTTTAGCAATAAAAGCAGCTCCGCGTCATATTAGATGAATCACAATAGATTGATCGGAATTTTGGGATTGAGTCTAAAAACGATAGGTTTTCCCAAATAAATCTTTAAATTCTGGATAATTTAAAGGGGTAGTATTACTACTACCCCCTTTTTGATTTTTAACTCGTTACTTCAAGTGCACAGTTGTTTAACAGCCCCCCTACTTACTCTGCCTCGCCACCTTTTCTTCCTCCACAAGGGCAAGGCGGTTGATTTTCCCATTGAGGAGCATGGGAAGAAGTGGCCTCACCTCAAATTCCTTGGGGATTTTGTAGTTGGCAAGGTGCTTTTTGCAAAGCTCTTTTAAGTCTTCAGCTTTTACCTCACTTCCCGGAACGGGCATAACAAAAGCCTTTCCTACCTCCTGCCACGTCTCGTCCGGAATCGGGACGATTGTAACTAATGCCACATTTGGGTGTTTTTCTATGACCGCCTCAATTTCCCTGGGATAAACGTTGTATCCCCCAGATTTATACATTTCTTTGATGCGGCCGACTATGGTGATGTATCCCCGTTCATCGATGGTAGCGAGGTCTCCCGATTTTAACCAGCCATCTTCGGTTACAGTCTCCGCCGTAGCTTCAGGAAGGTTCAAGTATCCCTTCATAACAAGGTCTCCCTTCATCCAAAGTTCGCCGACCTCCCCCATGGGGACCTCAACGCCATCTTTGCCCATCAGCTTAATCTCAAAGGCGGGAGCACATTTGCCCACGGTCTTTATCAGGTCTTCCACAGAATCTCCTGGGTCGGAATAGGTGACGAAGCCTGCATTTTCTGTCTGGCCATAGCCGGTAATGAGGGTGGCGCCGGTGGTGGCAAGTTTTTTTACCATCCCCTCTGGGGCCGCCGCTCCTGCCCAGACGTAGTTCTTTATGCTGGAGAGATCATAATCGTCAAAGTTTGGGAGTTTGAATTGCAGCAGAAACATCGCTGGCACCTGGCCCAAAAGCGTAACTTTCTCATCTTGGATGGTCTGTAGTGTTGCAGCCGGGTCAAACCTATCCATCATTACCATGCCAAGGCCGGACATCAACGCCGCAAAGGCAATCTCCACCGCACCCGCCACGTGGTTTATCGGAAAATGCAAAAGACACTTCCCCTCACCGGGGGCATGATTTACAAAGAAGTGCTCCGCTTCAACTTCTATATTCTTGATGATGTTCTTGTGGGTTAAAAGCGCCCCCTTCGGCTTTCCTGTGGTTCCAGATGTATAGATAATAAGGGTGGGGTCGTCTTCATCCACTTCTGCCATTCTTTTTTCAAGGGCATCGTCAAGCTCTTTTCTCTCTTTTGCAATTTCGTCGTCCCAAGAGAGTGTCCCCTCCCACGCATCGCCGACGATAACGAGGTTCTCAAGCTCCGGGTTCGCCTCCTTTACTGCCATCATGTCATCTTTGTAGTCGCGTTGGAGGAAGTCATACCACCTGACGATAAAACCGACTTTTGGTTTTGCATCGCCCACTTGATACAAAAACTCATCCAGCATATAACGGGGGTTGAGTCCGTACCAGATTGCGCCGATCATGGAGCAGGCGATGTATTGATACATGAACTCGTTCCGGGCAGCAGACATGGTAAAAACCCTGTCCCCCTTTTTTACACCAAGCTCCAGCATCAACTTTGCTGTTCTCAAAGTCTTGTCGTAAAACTCACCATATGATATCCGCTTTTCTCCAAATATCAGTGCTTCTTTATCTGGGCGTTCCTTCGCCCACCTTCTGAGATAGTGCCATAATAGTTTTTCTTCGGCCATTTTGATTCTCCTTCAAATTTATTTGTCAGGTTTAAGCTGTCATTCGTTTTTAAAATTGCTGGGGATATATCTTTTTCTTTTTGTCAAGAAGCTGGGTGAGGTTTTGTGAGATAATTGGAATCTTGATATTTTTCTACTAAAAAGTATTTTTGAATTTTCCCTGTGGGAGTTCTGGGGATGTTTGTCGTAAAGATAAGCTTTTCTGGTGTTTTGAGGGCATCGAGTCTTTCTGTGCAGAATGTATAAAGATCTTCTTTTGTCAAATCCATATTCGGATTTCTCATTACAACTGCTGCAAGGATTTTTTCGCCTTGGTTATTTGGAAGGGCTATCACGGCGCAATCAAGAACTGCCTCGTTGGTTTTTATAACCTTTTCCACATCTACTGAAGAGACCTCGTTTTCCCCAATAGTTAATATGTCATCTTTCCTCCCTGATACATACAGGAATCCATCCTCGTCAAATTTCCCCAAGTCTCCAGTATAAAACCAACCGTCCTTGATGGTCTCCCTGGTTTTCTCATCGTCTTTAAAATATCCCACCGTCTGGGCGATGCTTTTTGCTACAATCTCCCCCATTTTCCCAATAGGCACATCTTTTTCATCATCATTTAAAATTTGAACCTCTGCTCCAAAATATGGAGTGCCGACAGATCCCGGTCTTTTCTTTTTCCCGTCTGGCCCAATACTGGTCAACAGTCCGCATTCCGAAAGCCCGTAGTATTCATAGACATTTGGGCAAAGACGTCCTTTTATTTTTTCTAAAAGTTTTTCGGAAAGCGGCCCGCCTGTAAAGACTAATCCCCGAAGTGAAGAGAGGTCGTATTTGTTGAGGTCTGGGAGTTTTAGGATAACAGAAGCCAAGATAGGAACCCACGTTGTAATGGTTATCCTCTCCTGCTGGATTGTCTCAAGAATTTTTATAGGGTCGAAATTGAGTATTACGTTTTTTGCCCCTGTAAAAAGCCCCACTCCGCACCAACTAAAACCAGATCTTCCGGTTATCGGGATTACAGTCATGATGGTATCGTTTTGGGTTATGTCATGGGCAAAGGCAAAGATGGGAAGTGCCGCAAAATTGCTGCCGTGGGTAATGAAAAAAGGCTTTGGCAATCCTGTGGTCCCCGATGTCAGGTTGATAAACTGGTTGTCACTGCCAGCTACGGCAACGTCTGGTTCACTCTTTGACGCCTCGTCTATTAATTTGTCATAAGAGAGAGCAAAACCGGGTGGATCATCCCCAACGTGGACATAGTGTTTTACACCGGGGAGGGAGTTTACGGCATCAGACACTGAATCTCTGGAGTCATCACAAAAAACTATTGTGTTAGCATCGGTTAGATTTATGTAATTGACCATTTGCGACTGTTCCATCCTGCAGTTTAGAGGAAGGCCGACAATCCCTGTCTTTGCCAAAGCCGCATATGTCTCGAATGCTTCGGCACGGTTGTCAACAAGGAAAGCGCAAACATCTCCTTTTTTCAATCCCAGCTCAACAAGACTGTTACCGAGGCCATTGACACGGCTGTTAAATTCCTTGAACGTGAATCTTCTATCCGTTTTGACACAATACATCGCTTCCTTATCACCATATTGCTTGGAAGCAATGCTTGGAAAATTGCCCACGCCCATTTTGAGTTCTGAATAACTCATTTTTTCCTCAAAAATAAAAGACTAACGACCAACAAATCGTTTAAAACCTCTTCCGATCCACCCTTTTATGATTCCGAAAGTAAGGTTTAAAGAACTTAATCGGGCAAGGATAACACCAAATCGAGGTTTTATCAAACCTCGATTTTCACGTTTTATCATTACAACCTTGAGGATTCCGTCGATATTTAGAACTTGCGAGGTATCTGGATTGGTCATGTTGTCCCCCTTGGTTGTTACCGTGAGGACGTCTTCACCCTCTTTAATGTCGATAATTCGGTGGGCTATATGTTTTTCGTCCTTGGGAAAACATACAATGTCACCGAGTTTGATGTTGCCACTTTTCCCATCCACCTTTTTTACAATGAGGATATCCCCAGGCTTTAAGGCTGGATACATACTGTAACCATCAAAGGTGGCTGTCCAGATATTCATTTGGTTCACCGATCACTCTCCCGTCACGGTTTGGAGCCACCACTGCACCCAACGCCGCCGGGAAGAGTGCCACCCCTGCAACCCAGTGCATTAGAACCTCCATTCGTGCACTGCCCCACATAAGGATTACCGCCACCCAAACAGTTTCCAACGGCTTGACCACCACCACTGCACGAGCTGGTGGCTTGATTCCCGCCACGACATAATGACTGTCCCAGCGCCTGTACATTGCCCACATCGATATCTATGATCTGCGGGGGTTCATAAATTCTCTTCTTCATAAAATTACCTACTTTAAAATTGATTCAAATCTGTCGAGAATATCTAAATCCCTTTAAAACTTGTTGGATTTAATGATACTCAAAGTTGAAAATGTCAGTCTCAAACAGTTTCCTTCTATTGATTGGTGCCTGTCCAACATTGATTGTTTGCGGTAAAACCGTCCCAGCAGTGCCTGCCGGCAGTTGTACCAAGTCCGCAATTACGAATGGTGTTACCGCCGCTCCAGCAATGCCTTCCCGTTGAAGTGCCAGAACTGCAGCTTGTGGTTGCCATCCCGCCGATGGAACATTCGCGACCAAGTGTGTTGCCGCCATCCCAGCAGTTTCTTCCCGCAAGGTTACCAAGTCCGCAGTTGTTGTTTGGTCCGCTGCCGGACCAGCAGTTGTTCGACTGCGCCCCGCCCGCTTCGCATCTCTACTGACCAACCGCCTGAACTCCATCGACGTTTAGATCGATGATCATCGGGGGTTCATATGGCTTTTTTGCACTCTTTTGCTTGGTCATCCACCCACTCTTTGAAAAAAGTAAAAGGGTCAATATTTAGATTAAAATGTAGGTTGTAAAATGGAAATTGTTCAACGATATTACTTACCAACATAAGAGTCTTCTTTGCTTCGTCCTTTGGAAAATATCTAAAATAATGTATATGATTGTGCAAGATTCTTGACATTGCTTCTCCTGGTGTAACTTCTTCTATGAAGTTATCCTCATCTTTAATCAAAAAAAAGAATCTTTTTGCCGGAACAACTCCGCTTGTATTCGTTCCGTTTGTAACCTGGGTAAAAGGGGATGGGGCAACATAGTAATCACCGCGACGCCGGAAAAAGAGCGTGCCGTCGTCTGCCAAAAGCTGCTCTGTTCCAATGAGTTTGGCGATGGCGCTTTTTCCAGCACCCGACTCCCCAAGAAAAACATACCCCTCGCCATTAATATCAGCTGAGCACGCATGAAGCATCATCCCGCTATATAAGGGGGCAAGAAACCCCGCCGCAGTCTGAACAGCAAGGGAAATTGTGGATGTATCTTTATGGAAGTCATTTTTCAATATCAGCATTTCCCCTGAAGGCTCCTCGTAATTCATCAACAGAAGAAATGAGTTGTGAAATAGGATGGCTATCCTGTCCGCCCGAAAGAGGGCAAGTGTGTGGAAAAACCCCGGAAACGTCCCGTCCTCCTTTTGGTTTTGATATATAATTTTTTTCCATCCCTTTTGCCACCCGGATGAGACCTTGCCGAAAGGAAATCTCCCCTCGATTTTACTAAAGTAGTTTTTAAAGGCCTTCAACTCGTCTTCGGTAAAGAACTTTTTTAGGGGGGCATCGGGATATTGCCGTATCACAAGGGGGATTCCTGTTTCCACCTTCGGTGACAGATAATCAGAAAACACCTTTTTCATCGTCTCTATTATGAGGGTGTCCTTTTCGTCTTTAAATTTTATGTCGAGCTTTACGTTACCCAAAGAAATTATCATAATTGTCACAATTTATATATCGAACTAAAATTACAGCGAATAAAAATTATAGTTTTATGGTATCTATTTCAGATGATCCTCGTTTCCGGAAACAACCCCATCTCGTATGCTTCCTGACAGATTCGGTCGGGGG
>JAUWME010000041.1 GCA_030613285.1 Candidatus Zymogenus sp.
GGCGTTGTCCAACACCCCAACATTTCGGGGATTTTTGAAATGATCCATAACTTTTTCACTGTACATAATTGCCTATCTCCTGTGTTAAAGTATCTTACTATTAATAAATTCCTTTTCTTTTTTGTCATTTAAGACAAAAGCATATTGAGATTGCCACGTCGTTCGCTTTTCTATCGAAAAGCTCTCTCCTCTTAAATGACATTAAAGGGTGCTGTCTCCACCTTGTCATTGCCTTCTTGACAAAGGAATCCAGAAAAATATCCACTGGATTCCCAATCAAGTTGGGAATGACAAATTGTAATTGTCCAACCACACAACATCCAACCACATTGATTACCAACCCCCTTTTGCGTCTCTATTTTGTGTCAACCCCCTTGAGATACTTTGTATAAAGGGGCGACATCTTTCGGAGCCTATCAACGATGGGAGGCATAACCTCAAGGACGTACTTGACATCCTCCATGTCGTTGATCATCCCAAAGCTGAAGACAAGGGAACCCTGGGCCAGGGCCGTTTCTATCTTCATCGCTTCGAGAACATGAGAGGCCTTTAATGCTCTTGATGTACAGGCGGAACCGCTTGCCACGCACACTCCCTCTATGCTGAGGCTCAAAAGCATGGCTTCTCCCTCGATGAACTCCACCACAAAACTTGCATGGCCGGGAAGTCGCTCCTTTGGGTGTCCTGTAAGGTAGAGATGATCGACTTTGGAGGTAAGACCATCAATGAGGGCATCCCTCATACCTGATAGATATTCAGCGCGATTTGCCATCTCCCCTTTTGCAAGCTCAGCAGCAATTCCCAGCCCAACAATCCCCGGAAGATTCTCGGTGCCGGGCCGCCTGCCATCTTCTTGTATCCCCCCGTCTATCAATGGAATTATTCTCGTCCTTTTTTTAATATATAGGGCAGCGGCGCCCTTTGGGCCGTAAAACTGGCTCCCGGATAGTGAGAGGGTATTGACCCCAAGCTCCTTTACATCAACGGGGATATTACCCGCAGCAGCCACCGCATCCGTATGAAAGACTACGCCCCGCTTCTCTGCAACTTTCTGAATTTCCCCCACAGGTTCAATCGTCCCCACCTCGCTGCTGGCAAGCATGACAGAAACAAGGATCGTATCATCGGTAATTGCCTTATCAACATCATCGGGATTGACAACACCGTATTTATCGACGGGGACGTGGGTTACCGAAAACCCCTCTTTTGTGAGGCTTTTTGCAGAATGGAGGACCGACTGGTGTTCAATGGCTGAAATGACGATGTGGCTCCCTTTCTTTTTTGCGGCATGGGCAAGTCCCTTAATGGCAATATTGTTCGACTCGGTGCCGCTGGACGTAAAGAATATTTCATTGGGTTCAGCCGAGATGAGGTCTGCCACCTTTTCCCGCGCTTCTTCGATGGCTCCCTTTGCTTGTTCGCCAAAGATGTGAATGCTCTGAGGGTTTCCAAAGTATCCTTTCAGAAATGGTATCATCCCTTCGACAACGTCGTTATTTACCGGTGTCCCTGCTGCGTGATCAAGATATATTTTTTTCATTTCCCCCCCCGTTTTTTTTCATATCTTTTAATTATAATATATAATAGCCGAGTCATTTTGTCAAGTATTTTTTGCAAAATATTTGCGCTCTTATGAAAAAGCGGACCCCCCCTCCCGCAAATCATGATGCAGGCAACGATGAAAATAAATGAATAGGCGTAGAGACGATAGAGTTATCATCCAAATGAAAATGTTCTTGTCATTATACTTTTTTTATTATAATATCTGCTAAAAGACCAACATCAATCATAAGGTAATTATAAATGATTGCTCGAATAACAACGCATTTTGATTGTACTGAAAAAGAACTTTGGGAAAAAATAATCGAGCCAAAGTCATTACAATTTGTAGCTTCACCTATTTTGCGTTTTGAACCACTTGTTAAGGGGGAATTTGATGGTGAGTGGATTACAGGTAAAACGTATGAGCTAAAGTTGCGTTTTCTAAATATTTTACCCCTGGGACGTCACAGAATAAAGGTAGTTTCAATAGACAAAACATCAAACACAATTGTAAGTGTTGAGAGCGGCACGCTTGTACCGGTATGGAATCATACAATAGAGTTTGGTCAAAAAGAAGAAGGTAAATTAAACTACATCGATGAGATTGAGATAAAGGCGGGGTTGCTGACGATAGGCATTTGGTTATTTGCTCATCTGTTTTATCGTCATCGTCAAAGACGTTGGAAAAAACTGCTGGAACAAATTTATGGATAATAAAAAAGACGGTTAACAAGGCGCCCTACCAGCTATTCCGCTGTGCTGCTTTCTCTCCCGGCTATGCAGGTCGTTTAACGTCCCTTCATCCTTCCTTCATTAAATTGCATTTTTACGATAATAAATGGCGGTTCGACTTTTTGCGAGTCCATCAATATTTAGCAAGTCTTAATCTAAAACTACAAATATTGTCATGGGGTCTAATCAGAACTACAAGTATTGTCAGGGGTTCTACTTTCCAAAGGTAACAAGGAGTTGGCATACTTC
This sequence comes from Candidatus Zymogenus sp., assembly GCA_030613285.1. GTDB lineage: Bacteria > Desulfobacterota > Zymogenia > Zymogenales > Zymogenaceae > Zymogenus. Next base: position 2,524 of record JAUWME010000041.1, read on the forward strand.
ATCTCCCTTGGCCCTGCACAGTGTCTCCACAACATTAACCCCATCTACTCCCGACCAAGTCCCCATTCCAGCTATGAAATCCGCCTCAATGACGCATATCGGACCCTCTGCCTTTACATCGACGCACCAAGGGCAATCGGGCATATCCTCAATTATCTTGTCGTCCTGAATATCAATGGTAGTGGCCGTTCCGAACATCTGGGTAACATTATCTATATACGTTTTGTAGACCAATTTAAACTTATCGATGGGGTCAAGCCCATCCATCTCAAGCTCCCCAATTCCGAAAAGCCCGGGGAAATCCTCCATCATTTGGTGAAAGGACTTTTTGCCTGCTCCCCGAATAACGGATATAAAACCCTTCTCTCCAAAGATATCAATAGTGGCGGTAAATATCTTGCTGAAGGTCTCTACAGGCTCTCCGGGATTGTAGTCGTTTGGGGGGTAGTTGCCGACGAGTCTCTCAAGTCCCTTGTACCTGAGGACGGTATTGATGCCATTTTTTCCTAATATTTCTTCTAATTCGGTCAGAATGAAGTGCATTAAACCATTTGGAAGCTGTTTTTTGGGATCCATTTCTTAACTATCCTTTCTTTTGTAAGTTTTCTTATTATTGTGCCGGGATTTTCTATACTTTTGATTATTAAAAATAGCAATAATAACAGTAAGTGTCAAGTAAAAAGTAAGAAGACATAGTAACGTTGAAATATAAGGTTGGAGTATCAAATGAAACAAATTCCAAAACGAACCAACAAAGCAGGAGCAGCTATAGTCTTGCCAGCATTGTCAGAATCGTTAGAATTACCAGATTTGATCTACCTGAAGATTTTTTTATGAACAGTTGAAGTGGGTCTCGTCAAACTCCTCTTTTCCCTCATACTTCTTCGCAATCTCACCCATGTAGAAATCGTAGGCCCCCTCAACAAAATCCACTCCACAGATTTTTAGGGCATTCTTCAACTCTTCCACAGGAGGCGGGCACCCCTTTACCGCAAGGGCGCCTTTGATATTTGCATTACCCTTGTTTGCCTTGATGATGCAGTTGCCCAGGAGAATTGTCCTGTCGTATCCGGGCCTCGCCAGCATTTTTTTTCCACTTAATATCTCAAAGTTCGAAAACGGGTTGTCCTCACCCCCCTGGCCCCCTTGCATCTTTGCCGAGATAAGAAAGATGTTTGCCATATTCACCACGGGGGAACAGCCCGTGCAGAGCGTAGTATCATATTTTGGCACGGCAGCGCCTTTTATACCCATCCTGTCAAAGACTGTAGGGCCGGTGTTCTCCTCGTTCCAGCTCCAGTCCCACTTTATCGGCTTTTTGACAGCGTCAATATCTTCCCCAATCAAATCAATCTCCTGAATATCCAAAGACTCCTCCCCCCGATCGGCGTAATATTTCAGGTGAGCAATTTCGTTCGGGTCAAGCCCCATAAGCGTGGTTCCAACAACGTCGGCCGCAAGTATGTCTGTAGAAGCAACGATTAAATCCGATCGGTGTGCCTTGCCCGTCACCATCGGCCCCTTCTCCAAGATGTAGATGCCGTCCAGCACAGTAAGGTCTGGGGCAATCTTCTCTGCGATGAGTGAGATGGCCAAATCGAGATCGATTTCAGGGTGATGACACAACCTCTTGGAGGCGGTCTTGAGGCACCCCTTGAGGTTCTTAAAACCGAGTGATACTTTCGTCTGGGCGTGTGTCTTCATCACCGGCAGATCGATGAAAAAATCGATATTCAGCACATCTTTTGCGATGGAGACGTCAAGTCCCTTTGTCAGCTCAATTTTTTCAGATTCTGATTTATTAAGGTCGATAAGTTTTGCGCCGTACCGTTTTACTATTTTCTCGTAGCCAAGCTTTTTCATAACAAATTCCGAGTCCGGGGTGTCGTCGTAGATTTTTACGGCCCCCTCGGCAATCGAGATATTTGTAACTCCAAATTCCTTTAGGAGGATCACCATATCTTCCACCATCCTTGTTGTGGTAAAAAAGCCGTATGGAGGAAGGTAGTGATCGTTATCCCACGTCAGGGCGTTCGGTTTTATGATAACGGCGTCTGACAGCTTCAGATCTGAAAAACCGTCTGAAAGCTCGATGGCTTCCCGTAAGGACCCCGTGGGTTTTTTATATTTAACGATTGCTACTTTCTTTTTGTTTTCCAAGTTTTATTCCCTCCCAAAGTTTTAGCAGAATGTACAGCTTTTACAGGACGTTAATTGTTACAAGACGTCAACTATAATATGCCGTCAATTAGACGTTTTATTCAGACGTCTATTAGGTATGTTAATACGTGTATTATTTAAATATGTCCACTCCGTGAACCTTCATAAAATCAACGTACTTTTGGATATTCATCGTCGCCCTTGCCATCCTCGCCGCCGACGGATACGCAGGGATTCCCACCTCTCTCAACCTCCCAATAAACTCCGCCCGAACCGCTTCAGCATCCGAGCTGTTTTCGTATACCCTTGGGATTATCATAACCGTGGGCTTTTTCACCTTAGAAAGCCCCTCGATAAGGATGTTGACACTCATATCCCAAGCATCGGGCGCCATCGCCTTTATCATCTCAGGATACTGGCAACCCATTACAATATCGATATTTGGGTCTTCGGCGGCAAGCATCATTGCGTTTACAAAGATATTTGGCGCAAACCCAAACATCCCAAGATCGATGGGATTTTTAGTCGATGTATTCACAGCGGATATATCCACACCGATCTTCTTTTGGATTTTTTCCGAAAGGGTCGGGACAGACAATCCATTTAGTGATACGCCGTCCGTAAGCTCAACGGAGCTTCCACCCCCGGCAACGGCGATGGCAACGTTTCTCCCCTGGGGCAAAAACCCCAACTTCAGGGCAATCATAACATCCGCCAGCTCGTTTTGATTCTCCACGTTAATGACGCCCAGCTGATCCATGACAGAATCCCAGATTTTCGTGGGCACAGCAACCGCACCGGTGTGGCTGGAGGTCGCTCTGGCACCGTCCACAGACCTCCCCCCTTTCCAGAGCACCAATGGTTTCTTTTTTTCTAATATGGTCTTTTTTACAACGCTTTTAAATCGCTCCCCATCCTTGACGTCCTCGGCATACCCACAGATAAACTTGATCCTGTCATCCTCTGCAAAATACTCAATGAAGTCCTCAATGGCGAGATTCGCCTGATTTCCAAGACTGATGACTTTGTTAAAATCGAGGCCGATGGAAAGCCCGCGGATGGTAAAATTCAGGGCGTGGCCGCCAGACTGGGAAAAGAAGGCCACATCACCCCTGATGTCGCTATTAAGTTGTGCGTAAAAGACAAGCCCCGACTCCGGGCAGTGGGCGCCGATGCAATTAGGACCAACGATGCGGGTCTCGCTCCCACGGATTGTCTCTATCAACTCCTCTTCCAGGGCGTATTCGCCCATCTCGGAAAAGCCGGAGGTAAAGACGAGCACAAACTTTGCCTTTGCAATAACACACTCTTTAAGGACACCGTTCACTTTCTCCCTGGGGAGCATGATAAAGGCGTAGTCCACCCTCTCCGGAACGTCATTTATTGTGGGGAAACATTCTATCCCCTCGATGTCGGTGTATTTTGGATTTACGCCGTAGAGTTTGCCTTTGAAGCATTCTTTCAGGCTGTAGAAGAATCCGGCCCTGTCCCTGATGACGTTGGGCGAAGCGCCAATTACTGCTACTGATTTTGGATAGAAGAGGGGGTCTAAATTGATACTCATGTTACTTTTTCTCACAAGAGAGTTTATTGCGAAAGATTTACTGGATTCCAGTTTTCCAAGGAAATGACAAAACATTGTGGTTTCAACTATGGTAATTCCAAAATTGAACTGGGGAGATTATATCAGAGGGGGTGGGTTTGTCAAAATAATTCCGTAAATTATTTTCACACAACCAAACTTTGTCATCGCGAGGAGAATATCTATTTAAAAAAGGCGACGTGATAATCTTGTAGTATACGCTACCAATTTGCATTGAAGTAATCTTTTTTGTAAGGATTTTTGTGGGTGGAGGCTTTGGGGAGGATAGGGAAAACAAGGGGTTAAGCCCCTTGTTTATTCATCACAAGATTGCTTTATTGCTCACCCCAACTACCTGTCATTGCAAGAAGCCATTGTTCCACCTTGTCATTTAAAAAATGATGGTTTTCAATCTTTACAATCACTCTTCCCCAAACCTCGAATCCATACACTTCTTGCACTGAGATTCATCAAGACCGTGTTCGCAAAAATCTCCGAATTTCTCAATGAAATCTGCCCCCACCATCGGACAACCCTCCACGTACTCAATATAGTTCAGCAGTCTCGAAAGAACCACGTCGTCAATAATATGCTCAATACGGCAGGCGTTTTTTTCCGCTATATCCTTTTCGATGCAAAGTACCTTGTTTAAAAACCGTGATATTATTTTGTGATTGTTGACAAGTTTCTCGGCTATCTTCTCTCCCTCTGGGGTCAAGGTTATGACCTGATGGGGGTCGTAGTTGACAAGTCCCTTTTCGCTGAGTTTTTTTAAGGCCCCGGTAACAGACGGCATCTTGACATCGAGAGCGCTTGCGATGTCCCTCACCCTTGCCACGCGGTTGTCCAAAATAAGGTGGTGTATGACTTCGAGATAGTCTTCCATGTTGGAGCTTAGCGAATTCTCTTGAGACATTTTTGTCCTCCTCTGCAATACTCATCTAATTATATTAGGCAAAACTAATTATGTCAAGTCTTTTCGTTATTTTTGGTTTTTTTATAAAGGGGACATTAAAGATTTGGATGGAAATGGGATTGTAAAATAGAACGTGATTGCCGTGTCATTAGCTCAGCCACAAGCTGATCTAATTCCTCTTGAATGACAGGGAGAAATTGACGGAGAGGTGGCAATCTGTCTCTAACCAATCACTACTAATCTACTACCGCAACTCATACTTGATGGGAACCTTGAGGTTCAGTTTTTTCCTGTTTAGCTTTGCCGGAATCGGCGGATAGGGAGAAGCCTTGAGGATCGTGCTCAAGGCCGCATCATCGAGGGTTTGATACCCTGAACTCAAAACCACCTTCATCACCACAACAGACCCTGATGAATCGATGAGAAACGAGACCGTGGTTGTTCCTTCCTCGTCGTTTATCCTTGCCACTCTGGGGTACTTCTTCTTTTTTTCAATCCTATCTCGGATTTTTAAAATATATCGATTCAATATCTTACGATTTAATAATTCACTCCTTAAGCTATCTCCCAAAACCCCCTCGTTTAACGTTGCGCCTACGTCATCATCAACGGGCGTTTGAAAATCGCCCTCCTCCACTTCATTATCAATCTTTTCAGGATCAACCTTTGCAAGATCGGGATCGATCTCTTTTATTTTTTTTTGAGGTAATTTTTTTTGCTTTCTAATTTCGTTATCGGATCGGTCGTCTTCAGAGATCACGATATCCATTGTGGTGATTCTCCCTGTGTTTAATTGGGACGGCATCACCATAAATATTGGGAAGAGGAGAAATATCAGAAAGAGGTGGAAAATCGTGGAGAGGGAGAGGTACGGGAGGTGTCTCTTAAATCCTCCACCCTGTTGATTAATCACGTCAAATTTCGCAGGCTGGTTCTTAACTTCATCTCTATTTTTTTTGTTCATATTAGACATTTCAATCTCTTCTTTCAGCCCCGTCAGCCCCCAAATTAGCCGCCCATTGGCTATTGACTCTAACTACTATCAACTATTTACTGTTTAATATCCACTCGATTGCCGGTGGACTTGTCAAAAAAGTGAACTCCCTTTTCATTGAGTGAAAAAGTTCTCACATCACCGGGGGACAATGGAGTAGCCCCGCTTTCCACATTTATTCTCATTGTAATATCCACTCCAGCCACACCAAGGGCAGAAACGGTAACGTGGCTCTCATAGCCAAGCTCCTCCACGTGTTTGACCTCCCCTTCAAATTGCCCCGCCACATTTTTACCCTTTTTGCTGCTATCGGTTTTACACAAAATATCTTCGGGTCTAATTCCAAAAATTATCTCCGAGAAATCCCGGTTGTCTTTTAAAACAATATTATCTGCAAGCGACTTCTCGATAATCCCGTGGAGCCTCGTAGCTGGCTCGATAAGATTCATATTGGGACTTCCGATAAAGCGGGCAACAAAGATGTTTTTAGGCGATTGATAAATTTCCCTTGGGGTTCCCACCTGCTCAATAGCGCCGTCATTCATCACTGCCAGCACGTCCCCCATCGTCATTGCCTCAATCTGGTCGTGGGTGACAAAGACCATGGTGCCTTTAACGTCTTTAATAATTCTCGATATATCAGAGCGCATCTTTACCCTCAACAGGGCATCGACGTTGCTCAAAGGCTCATCCATCAAAAAGAGGCTTGGGCTTTTAACGATGGCCCGTCCCAGTGCCAAACGCTGTTTCTCCCCGCCGGAAAGATGTCCCGGTTTTTTCTTTAGTAGTTGAAAAATCCCCAAAAGCGACGCCGCATCCCGCGCCCGCTTGACCGCCTCCCTTTTTTTCATCCCCCTTGTGGTCAGACCAAACGTCATGTTCCTTTCCACCGTCATGTGGGGATACAGGGCATAATCCTGAAAGACCATGGCGATATTTCTATCCTTCGGGTTTTCGTCTGTGATGTCGCTGCCAGCGAGAAAAACCCTCCCACTATCTGGCATCTCAAGTCCGGCAATAATTCGAAGGAGCGTCGATTTTCCGCACCCCGAAGGCCCCAGCACCACCATGATCTGGTACTCTTCAACCACAAGGTTTACCGAACTTAGGGCCACCGATGTTTGGGGCGAGTCACCGCTATCCTCAATTGAATCGTTTCCATCTTCAATTGAATCAGCTCTGCAACCTTTAATAAAATCAGAATTTCCCAATGGCCCAAAACACTTGGAAATATCTTTTAGTTTCAGGTAGCTCATAAATCGCTCTTCAATCACCCATCAATCAATATACTCGTTGACTCATATTTAAAATATTAATAGTAAAACGACAGCCTCATTTTGTCAAGATTTTTAAATTTCAGAAATTACTTCAAATTGTTTCATTTATAGGATAAACTGTTAGTGTAAACTTAAAGAAGCAAAGTTGGAAAACAGTAAAAGAAAAGAAGGTGAAAATGAGTAGAAATGCCCACAGTGAGCCAAAATCCAAAACAGTATCACACTTTGCCGAAAATCTCCTCAGGCCCGTGGAGTTCGCCGCAAAAGACAATTATCAAAAAATCGACACCGTCAGGGGTCTTGAGGGAACAGCATCAAAGATTGTGGGTGAGATGAAGGGGGCAGTGGATTTTAAAAAATGGGAAGGTAATATTATTAAGCTGGGAAATCTCTTCATCGGCTATGACTTAAAAGCTACAGACGAGAAGCAATCTACCTTACAAGAAGCTGGGGAGATATTAAAGAGAATCGCATCCGCCAACCCCACAGCATCGGTGGACAAAGCCACACCCCCCGCTAATAGTAACCGTAAACCCTCCATCAACTTATCAGAATTGAGGGAAAGATTCAACACCCCCGCAACTTTTGTCAAAGGGGTGGGGCCCAAGCGGGCAAAGGTTTTTGAGAAGAAGGGTGTCAAGACCGTCGAAGACCTCCTCTACTATTTTCCAAAATATTACATTAACATCAGGGGTGTAAAA
>JAUWME010000486.1 GCA_030613285.1 Candidatus Zymogenus sp.
TCTTTGTGTCCAACGCCTTCAAATCCGACGGCGAAATGTGGGAAGAGGTCGTGGGGTGCTCCATCACTGAATTGGCTGAAAAGTGGAAGGTCACAACTGAGGTGGCGGGGCAAAAGTTGATCACAGAAGCCCCGTCGGCCATCGGTGTGGGGAGGGGACAATCCGAAGAAGATGTGGTAGAATTTTTGAAGCAGCCGTGGACAATGATCGGTTCTGATGGAATCGAGGACAAGAGGGGAAAGCCCCACCCCAGGGTTACCAGCACATTTCCACGGGTACTTGCAGAATACGTTAGAGAAAAAAAGATATTAACTTGGGGAGAGGCAATCTCCAAGATGACTGGAAAATCGGCAGAAAAGCTGGGGCTCAAAAAAAGGGGGTTTATCAAGAAGGGATACTTTGCCGACATCACCCTTTTTGACCCCGAAAAGATCAAGGACAACGGCACCTACCGGGAACCAAACGTTCAACCTTCGGGGATTGACCACGTGATGGTAAACGGCGGCTGGGCGCTCCTTGACGGCAAGGTTACAGAGAAACTTCCGGGGAGGGTACTGAGGGCCTAACCCCTTCCAATGAAGTTGCCCAATTTATGTTGCCTCACAGATATTTCCCATTGATATGTTGGCTGTTTGATGTTGCCCATTGAAAGTTAATAAAAGGGATTATTCACTTTCCCTATAAAGACTCAATTTGCAGAGCAGCAGTCAAAACCTAAATTTGAAGCAAACCTCACCCATCAAGAGGAAAATCGATGGATACATTTTTTAATCTATTTAAAACCATTCTCATTATAGTTGCTCTCTTTTTGCGACCATAAAAGTTATATTTATAAGTTGGATTAGAAAAAGGAGGATGTAAAATGCGGTGGGGGCTTACAACATTTAAACGGGGTATTATTTATCTCATTGTTATTTTTCTGTTAATTATTGTCTCCCCCCTCTACTATTGGGTAGACAACGCCAATGCAGAAGATCCTCCTAATATACGTCCAGATATGCGATGGGGAAAATTCAAAAACCCAGAGCCTATAACCATATCAGGATACAACGGCGACGCCATGGAACCCTTCATTACCCGGGATGGAAGATATCTCTTCTTTAACAACTTAAATGATCCCTCGGTTAACACAAACCTTCATTATGCAAAGCGCCTCGATGCTGTCACCTTTAAATATCTTGGTGAAATAAAGGGGGTTAACACCAAAAGTCTTGAGGGCGTCCCAACGATGGACTTAAACAGCAACTTTTTTTTTGTCTCGACGAATAGTTACAAGGAGAACCTCTCGACTATCTATTGTGGGAGATTCGATAACGGCTCGGTTTCAGATGTTGAAGTTGTCTCCGGGATTTCCCTTAAAAAGCCGGGATTTCTAAATTTCGACGTGGAGATAAGCCCCGACGGCGAGACCCTCTACTATGTAATCGGCAGATTCGGTCTGTTCGGTCATGTTCCAAAAAGCTCAGATATCGCCGTAGCATATCGCCATACCGATATTTCAACGGGTAATGGCTTTAAGCCCTTTGGAAACAGCAACGAGACAATGAAGAACAGCAACACTGAGGCTCTGGAATACGCAGTGGCTATCTCTGCTGATGGTCTTGAGATATTTTTTACCCGCCTAAACATGGGCTCAATCTTCTCAACCCCAAAGATAGGCATCTTCACCGCCAGCCGTGGGAAGAAAAGCGAACATTTTGGCGTTCCAAAAAGGATTGAATCTATAAAGGGTTTTGTCGAGGCGCCGACCCTCTCCCCGGATGAGAGGTCTCTCTATTATCATAAAAAGATTGGTGATAGATTTGTAATTTACCTGGTGGTGCGATACACAAATAAATTGGACAACGACAACAAATAACAATTAAAAAGCCAAAATTAGCAAAAAACTCACATCTCAAAGGGAAAATCGATGGATACATTTTTTCATCTATTTAATGCCATTCTCATTATAGTCGCTCTCTTTTTCCTCGCCATTCTCATGCGAAGGCGCGGTGCACTCAAAGAAGAACACTCTATGGTTTTGGCCCGAATTGTAACAGATCTCTGTTTGCCGGCCATCGTCTTTGTTACCCTTGCAAAGCAGACAATTGAGTTTTCCGATCTGACCCCGGCCTTCCTCATGCTTTTTACAGAGCTCTCCTGCATCGGGATTGCGTGGCTCATCACCATCTGGGCGGGTTTTGACAGGGCCAAACA
>JAUWME010000097.1 GCA_030613285.1 Candidatus Zymogenus sp.
TTGCAATAAAATCTCTAAGTAACTTTGCAAATGAAGATCTTAACAGTATATACCTTATATATGTTATAATTGCCTACATATCTGTTTATGTCCGGATCTTGGTTTTTATCTTTTTTCTTACAAAGGCAAAAAATGGGTATCTTATCTCAAAATTGCTATGGATCGGCAACATTGTATTTTTAACTGGACTGTTACTTTATAGTTCAATTCATTTTCTGAAATCTATGCCCTTTAACTGGAGCGCAATCGTAGGTTATAATACCACAATTGTTTCTGCCTTGTTGATTATATCACTAATATATTGTACAAAAACTATAAATTCCGAAGAAGTACCTGATAGAGTTTATAAAGGTGTTTTATACAAAATCGTTGGAGTGTTTTTCTTAATTGTAAGTATTATAGATTTAAAATATTTCTTTTCTTTCTTTAACACTAGTTTTTTCTTATTCGCTAGATCTCAAAATTCTATAACCAATGTAGTATTAAGTTTGTCTCCAAAAATGCTTTTTGCAGTATTGTATATTTTTATAATATACTTACTTATAAATAAAAAAACATGGGGATATATTCTATCTATTATTTTTCTAACCTACAATTCTCTTTTGTTTCTTTCTATAATCGAAGATTCAAGAAAAAGCTTATTTACAATCCCAAATGCTGTCTCAGCTCTTTTATCTGTGAAAATGTATCAGTACTATTTGTTTAGAATCCCCACTTTTTTTATTGCATTTGTATTACTTATCCTTTTTTCAAGAAAACTGAAAGAAAACAAAAATGATAAAAAACAGGAAATTCTGCAAACATAGTTGGAGAAATTTAAAATGAAATTCAAGAATATTATTAAAAGACTAACGATACTATCTTTAATAGTCTTTGCACTAATGTTAATAATATCAGCAATTATAGTGTAGAGATTTAAATGCCGATGTTTATGCTAATAAGGGGGGCTGTTGCCCCCCCCCTTGTTGCTTGTGGTAAATTTGTTTCAGTAAAAGAGCTCTACTCCTCATCAAACCCCGGCATTTTTTTCATCTTCTCTACAAGATCAACGCCCCGCTTTTTGAGCATTGGTACCCTGATAAAATAGTAGATGATAGCAAGCGCGGTAACTCCAATATACATAAACCCGATGGATTTTGCTTCCACCATAACCAAAGCCACAAAACCAAGTGATGAGATTATTGAAAGGGCTACGATTATCCAGAGCAGTACCTTTGGGATCGTAAAGTAAGCGTTTTTGTAATATTCTGGATACTTCTTTGGGAGCATGAGCGCAGATATTGACAACACCGTAGTCATAAGGAGGATGCCCACGGCAGTTATTGCGCCGTAGAAATCGATATCCCAGTTGAACAGCGTCATGATAATTACCATGGAGAAAAGAACGCCCATAGCGATCATTGGGGAGCCGGAACGCTTGTGGATTCTACCGATGATAGAGGGAATGATCTCGTCCCTGGCCTGACTGAAAAGCTCTCTGGGGATGGCGATGGCGCCTCCATTAAAGGAGGTCAATCCCGCGGCTAATGCCCCAAAGCTTAGCATCAGAACCCAGAATGGGGACAGGAAAAGCCTTCCTGTGTCCATCAAAGGCGCTTTCATCTCTTTGATGGCTTCAAAGCTGTAATCGACTGATGAGATAAAAACTGTTCCGACAATGATGTAGATTATTAATATTGCAATGCCCCCAATGGCAAGGGAAAGCGGGATGTTTCTCTTTGCGTTCTTAATTTCCTCTCCCATCTCTGTGATGACCTGAAAGCCGAAAAAGGCGGTGTAGCAGAGAATTGCAGCCATGATGAGCCCACCGATTCCCTGGGGCAACTCTGTGGAGAACTTCAGTCCAACGTTGATAGTCCCCATAAACCCGTATACCAGAAGGGCAACAATTAAAAGCGCTACGAGGATGACCTGAATTAATATTGCGATTCTGAGGCCTAAGAAATAAAGGAAATAGAAGAGGATCGGAAACAACAATGTAAGGGCCATGGTGGGGATGCTTCCGGGAAGATAAGGGGCGATATATCCCGCCATACCCATGGAGACAAAGGTCAGGGTATTTGCGACGGCAAAGATCACCCACCACGATGTTATCAATCCCATGAGAGGATGAAGGAGCCTGCTGGCGTAGATGTATCCTGCTCCGGCTCTGGGAAGGGCGCTGGCAATTTGCACTATTGGAATAACGCCAATTACCGATATTGTAAGGGCTATTGTGAATGCCAACCACATGGCGTTTCCCGCATGGGCGCCGACGGCGGAGATAAGGGCGTATATCCCCATCCCGATAACGCCACCGACAACCAGGGAAGTTGCCCCGAGAAGTCCCACCTGACGATCGAGCTTTACATCATTTAGTGAATCGCTCTTTGAACCGCTAATTGTCGACGTACTACTTTTTTTAGCCATAATAAAGACCTCAAAATAGAGTGTAAAAGAAAAGCTGCAACTTTCGATGATTGTATTACATTTAAGACTTAAATTACAAGTTATTTTTCACAAAATATTTCAAATTTGGATCGTGATAATTACTCAGAGATATCTGTTTTGTATAAAATATGAATATTAAAAACGCCCAAAACAACGAATAATCTACCTTGACATCGCTCACAACCTTCCGTTATTATAACAAAACCACAGTTTTAGTTGGCGTTTTAGTTGGCGTTTTTAGTTGGAAATTCTCATGCATTCAGACATCATCAAGCAGGTTGTGGAGTACTGCAATACAAGACCTGAATATTGTCTCAATGAAATTGATGTTGTGGAGATTTCAGATAATAGCGATGAGAAATGCGTTTTTGTCAAACCGGATGGGAATAAGCAACCCGCACTATTTACCGTAAATAGTTACCATGGATCAAACAAAAAAAGAGTAATCCCATATTTTAAAATTTTAAATTGCCACAATAGACACATCATAAGCTACAACATTGGGAAAAGGTTCTGCAACTTGTCAGAAGTTAGGGAAGTTGGTGGAACACTATATTCACGGTGCGCCGGGAGCTACGACCCAGTTGAGTTGTCGCAGAAAAGGGCTGTCGATTCCAAAATTGCCCTCTGGATCCACGATTGCCTCACCGGAGATTTCGACCACCACGACACACTCAACCGAAGTGTGCTTGCCTTTGGAGTTTCTATCTCCTACGATTTTTGTAAATGCTTTACAAACCCCCATTTCCCAAAAGATTATGCCGAGGAGCTGGGGCTTTCAAGTTCCACAATCGCTGGCTACTCTGAATTTGTTATAAACCAGCTTACAAAATATGCCAATTTAATTACAAGAGATGGAGGGGCGTTCGTTTCGGGGATAATTGAGAACTATCCCGAAACAGGAAATGAAAAAGAGCTGTTGAGATATTTCAACTGTTTCAAAAAAAACTTCCCAATCCGTCTCTACTACGGTCGTCTTTTTGACTCCTTTGTAGGTCTCCCGTTTGATCGGCACCAAATTGAAGCAATTCTAAATGGAGCCGAAATCGACAACGCTTCCATCTTTGACTGGGATTGCCTGATTAGTGGGCTTGCAGAACATCAAGGATACTGATATATGAATGTTGGGGAAGTCGGCAACATCTCGCAAATTGCTACAAAGGCTGCGGGTTGTGTCATCAGAGATGCTATTGTTTATGATGTGGATTTAGGAAAAAAATGAATATTTCAAAAATTACCACCGCTTTACTAAATTTTCAAACAATTATTGTTTCATAATATTGCCTCGGCACTAACCCCGGCATCTTTCTGCTATTGCAATGACATAGTTATATTGTAGCCGCAAACACGACGTTTTTCTTGACATCGATTAATAAAAGACCTAAAATATTAAATACAATAACTGACCCAGTCGGTAATGTATTTAATGTGCTAAAAATGGTAGGGTGAATCACTGTGTCAACAGTGGAAAGGTGTGTTTACTAATGAATTTTCGTAAACGAATTTTATTGCTAAAATAGTGAGATATTCTTATGTCGCCAAGGAAAACACCAGAAAACAGGATACCGGACATTCTTAAGGCTGCCTTCGTTGTGTTCAGCAACAAGGGATACACAAAAACAAGAATGGAGGAGATAGCAGCCAAGACTGGTATTTCCAAGGGGACACTATATTACTATTTTGTGAGCAAGGCCCACCTATTTTATTACTTACTTCAAAATGGATTATTTGAAGCAGGGGATGATATACCGAACCCTGAAGATTCGTCCGGGGTAAGCGAATGGGACATCCTCGAAAATATTGAAAAAAGGTTGATGTCAATCGATAAAATGGAGAGAACGAGATTGCTTTTGGAAAATGATAAAAAGGGAATGGTCGATCTTAAAGGGGAGTTGAAAACTATCATTGATGAAATGTGGGAAATATTTGAGAAAAACAGGATGATGATAATCCTACTTGAACGATCCCACACAGAATTTCCTGATTTAACAGATCTCTTTAAAATCAAAGGGACTGAGATGATGCTAAATTTGTTTGAGGAATACTTAAAGTCGAGGATAGAACTAAAGGCAATATCAATAACTCCCATCTCGTCAACCATGTTGATTTCAAGGATGTTAATTGAAACTATAAGCTGGTTTGGCTGGAAAGGACACAGGGCTGGAAAGGGAGAAGTAATCTCCAAAGAAGATTTGGTAGACGGTCTTGTATTCTTTTTTACCCGTGGGTTAAAGGATGAGGGGAAAATTGGCAGTAAATGATAATTTACAAACTGGGAATATTGCAAGCTTGGAATGCTAAAAGCTGGTAATAAGATGAATGTGGTTATTGTTCTTCTACGGACAGATGTATTTCATTACCATAGCGAAATTCGTAGTGAACGACAAAGAGACACTCGTCATCGCCAATCAGGGCGCATTTGATCTCCTCTGCTGTTACGCTTCCAAGATCCGGCCTTATATTTCCCATCTGATGAATTTTCCCCAATACGTGGGAGCAACCGGGTTTTGAAATTCTCTCGAGTTTTTCTTTATCATTTTTCACGAACTCGCATTCGTTGCAGTATGGCTTTTTATGAATTAGTATCTCTTTTTTTTCGGGAAAGAACTCTAAAGCCTCATCTGGAAAAAGACCTATGGACTCAATATACGCAGAATAAACTTGATTGAGTTTCTCATCGAAGGTCACCTCAAGGTCAATTAATCTCCTTAATTTTTCCGAAAGCTCCAGGGTGTAGTTTATATTGAGGATACCGCCCCTGTACATCAAAGTGCTGTATCCCTTTGTTCCCATTAAATCCCGTATGGACATATAAAGATTTGTCGTATTCTCAATTCCGATCTTCTTCTCTGTGTCATATTCGAGGGAGGTTACAATAGATGCATCGATTCCTGCGTATTTCAATATGGCATTCTTACCATTGGTTCCGAAGATGTCATCGATTGAATCAATTATGGATTTAAAAGCTATATGAGATAAACCTTGATTTGTTGTCACGATGCTCATCCTTTATAGTCGTTAGCAATTAACTTTTAATATTAGAGAGGAAGCTGCCCATTATTAAGCGTAAAAAAGCTATTCGTAACCAAATAGTTGGCGACAGAAAATTTGTCAAAAAGGAACTTACTAATATCTTGAAACGTTTAAAAAATGCCTTTAAGACGCGATATTGATTTAAACCCTCATTCTTTTACAAATCTTAATATTCCATCGGCCCCACTTTCAAAATCCTCCCTATCAATGTACCACTGGCAATATTCACCCATAAGAAATAGGTCGGCCATGTCCTTTCTGTGGGAACTAAAGATGTTTCCAGATTGACCAGTAGAGAGCACCACGAGGGAACCACCAAGGTCAGAAAAATCGACGATATAGCGGATGGATGCGGTGATGTCAACCTTAAAATCACCCTTGAGGGCATTGTTTTTGTTGTAGCCACTCCTGTTTAGAGATTGATCACTCCCCCCGAACGGAAATGGGCCGTAGTTGAAGATGGGACGTAATGGGGCGACTCCTCCAAAAACATGAGAAAATTCGATTTGGTGCAATGTCCCCCAACTCCACTTATTCGGGTTCTTCCCCAATTCTTCAGTCAGGTAATCGATCGTCTCGTTGAAGGCCAAAAGAAGGATGTCGTCAAATGACTCTTTCTTCTCGGTGGTGATGTCATCAAAGAGGGGGTGATCCACCTCATAGAGGACGAGCCGCGACAGGGTATTTACAGCAATCGACTTGTCGTTCAAGAATTTCTCGAATAGTTCATCGCCAAGCTCATCCAGAAACACTGCCTTCATAAGTCGGTTTTGGAGAACGTGGAAGATTGCGGCGCCTTTAGAATCCGCAGTTGAGAAATAATCCCAACTTGAAAGGGACTCAATGTGCGGGGCTAATTTATCGTCAGCGCTCTCTTTTAGCGATGCGATAAATATTGGGATGAGTTTTTCAGCAAGCTTTGACTTAACGTCAAGATGCATCTCAATCATATCATCTAAACCTAATTTATCCTTTTGTTCGAGCATCTCGGTGGATCTCTCAGCGCGATAGGGAGTTTCCCAATAGTTGCTTAAAAAAATCGGCGAATCACCCCTGTATGGCGGGTTGTTTGAGGTGGCAATATATCCCTTGTCAGGGTTGAAAAGCATTGGCATCATTTCGAATGGGTAATATCCTTGCCACTCGTGGTTTCCATCGGAGCCAGATGTGGGCAAAATCCCACTACTATTTGTCCTGATGGGGCATTTGCCTGCCCCGACGTATCCTATATTACCCTCAATATCGGCGTAAACAAAGTGTTGGGGGCCCACGGCATAAATAGCAAGAGCGGCCTTAAAATCGTCCCAGTTTTTAGCGGTGTTTATCAGGTAAAAGCCCTCCATGATGGACCAGGGCTCAGCCCCCATTCGTTTGAGGCTTATGGGCTTATCACCCAACCCATCTTCAATGTCGTTGATGATTGGGCCGTGAGGGGTTATTCTGATTACAACATCTGCGTAAGAGACCCCCCCCTCGGCATCGTCGTCTTTTACCGGTATCTTCTCCTTGATGGTCGTGATTTTTACCCACTCTCCCTTGTACTTTACAAGGTCTGGGGAATTGGGATCAATCTCTTCAAAGTAGAGGTCTTGCACGTCCATGTTAAAGTTGGTCACTCCCCATCCAATGTGGCGGTTGTGGCCAAAGATATAGATAGGGGCACCGGGAAACATGGCGCCGGCAACATCAAGGTCTTTGCCCACAATGTGAGACAGATGCCACTGTGTCGGCATTTCTGGCCCCCCTTCGTGAGAATCTTCTGCAAGTATCGGCATTCCGGTCACAGACTTTTTGCCTGATATAACCCAATTGTTGCTGGCGAAAGTTCGGTTTATGAAAAAGTCCAAAAACTCTTTTGATTTCTTAGATACCTTTATCTCTCCTTCACAATTGGCGTCTGACGCCATTATTAAAATACCGTCTTTCGGATATGCCGGAAAGAAGGTTTTGGCCAAGTCTGGCCCCAGCTTGTTCAATATGCGTAAATTCAAAATCTCGTTTCCGTAGGCCCATGAGGCAAGCTGAAAGCTGATGAGGTTTCCAATGGCCTGGGAATC
>JAUWME010000211.1 GCA_030613285.1 Candidatus Zymogenus sp.
GAGCCACAACCTGACCACGCTCTACTTCTTCCCTCTTTGTGCCGCGAAGAAGAACTCCGATGTTGTCCCCGGCTCGACCTTCGTCCAGAGTTTTTCTGAACATCTCAACTCCCGTACAGACGGTTTTGAGCGTGTCTCGAATCCCAACAATTTCTATGTCTTCGCCAGTTCGCACAATCCCCCGTTCCGCACGACCTGTAACAACTGTGCCACGGCCTGATATCGAAAACACGTCTTCGATGGGCATCAAAAAGGGTTTATCTATGTCTCGCTCTGGCTCCGGGATGTAATTGTCCAAGGCGTCCAGCAGTTCAAATATGCACTTTGCATCTTCTGAATTAGGATCGCCGCTCTCAAGCGCCTTTAGCGCGCTTCCGGGGATTATCGGAATGTCATCGCCGGGAAATTCGTACAGAGAAAGAAGCTCGCGAAGTTCAAGTTCAACCAGCTCTATCAACTCAGGATCGTCAACCATATCGATTTTGTTTAGAAAAACCACCATATAGGGAACTCCGACCTGACGGGCAAGGAGGATGTGCTCACGTGTCTGGGGCATGGGGCCGTCGTTGGCGCCAACCACCAGTATAGCGCCGTCCATTTGCGCCGCTCCGGTTATCATGTTTTTGATATAGTCGGCATGGCCGGGACAATCCACGTGGGCGTAATGACGGTTCTCTGTCTCGTATTCCACGTGAGCTGTGGCTATGGTTATTCCACGCTCTTTTTCTTCTGGCGCCTTATCTATCTCGTCAAACGGAACATAATCGGCGCCGCCTTTTTCCGATAAAATCTTTGTTATCGCCGCTGTCAACGTTGTCTTGCCGTGATCTATATGACCTATCGTGCCTACATTTACGTGCGGCTTGGTTCTCTCAAATTTCTTCTTCGCCATCTTCTTCTCCTTGGAAAATTTACTTATCTTTTCCTAAAAAAGATTTACCCAATGTTATTACGTATTAACACCAGCAACAATCTCTTCGGATTTTTGCATGGGAACTTCTCTGTAATGATCAAACTGCATTGTGTATGTTGCCCTTCCCTGTGTCATGGAGCGAATATCGGTTGCATAGCCAAACATTTCATCCAGTGGCACTTCGGCCTTTATAGTCTGGATGCCTTTTCTTGGCTCCATACCCAATATCTTTCCTCTTCGGGAGTTCAAATCGCCCACGGCATCGCCAGTATATTCTTCAGGCGTAACCACCTCCACATCCATTATCGGTTCGATAAGTTTGGGTGTGGCCCTTTTCATTGCATCTTTAAAAGCCATTGATGCAGCGATAGTAAAAGCGAGCTCTGATGAATCTACCTCGTGATATGAGCCGTCATTTAAAATGGTTTTTACATCGACGACTGGATATCCGGCAAGCACTCCTTCTTCCATGGCGGTTTCAATGCCTTTTTTAACAGCGGAGATATATTCCCTGGGGATATTGCCCCCTACTACTTTATTCTCAAAAACAAATCCCTCATCAGGAGTTGTAGGAGCGATAGTGATTTTAACATGTCCGTACTGTCCGCGCCCCCCTGACTGTCTTACAAATTTCCCCTCTGCTTCTACACTTTTGGAAATCGTCTCCTTGTAGGCTACCTGTGGTCTTCCAACTGTTGCATCAACGCCGAATTCCCTTAAAAGCCTGTCAACAATGATTTCGAGGTGAAGTTCTCCCATCCCTGATATAAGTATTTCGCTGGTCTCTGAATCGAACCTCACTTTAAACGACGGGTCTTCCATGGCAAGTTTGTTCAAAGATAGGCCGAGTTTTTTCTCGTCCGCCTTACTCTTTGGCTCCACGGCAACAGAAATGACAGGTTCTGGAAACTCCATAGATTCGAGAACTATGGGGTTTTTTACATCAGAAATAGTATCGCCGGTGTTTGTCTTTTTTAATCCCACAACTGCTGCAATATCACCGGAGTAGACTTCTTTGATATCTTCCATTTTATTGGCGTGGATCTTAAGCAATCTCCCGATTCTTTCTTTTTTACCCCTTGTGCCATTATATACATCTGAGCCTACCGCGAGACTGCCGCTGTAAACACGAATATATGTCAGTTGTCCTACGAATGGATCTGTCATGATTTTAAATACGAGGGCAGAAAATGGCGCATCGTCATCGAGGGAGAGTTGAATTTCTTCTCCTGTATCGGGATTATTTCCGATAATCTGCGAGATATCAACTGGTGAGGGCAGGTAATCCAAAACACCGTCCAACAGTGCTTGAATTCCTTTGTTTTTAAACGCCGAGCCGAGGAAAACAGGTACGATCTCTCCCGCGATTGTGGCCTTCCTCAACGCCCTCTTTATTGCTTCCTCGTGGATTTCTTCTCCATTGAGGTATTTTGTCATCATGTCATCATCGAAGTCGCAGGCTACTTCAACAAGTTTTTCTCTCATCATTTCAGCATCGGGCAGAAGTTCATCTGGGATGTCAACCTCGAAATACTTGGCACCGAGAGTTGTTTTATCGTACATTCTCCCTTTTTGACTTACCAAGTCGATTATTCCTTCAAAGTCATCTTCTTTGCCGACGGGAATTTGCAAAAGGACGGGACGGGTACCGAGTCTCTTTTCCATCTGAGAGATGACATTCATGTGGTCAGCGCCAACCCTATCCATTTTGTTAATAAAGGCGATTTTTGGCACATTGTATTTGTCGGCTTGACGCCAGACTGTTTCTGACTGTGGTTCCACACCTCCGACTGCACAAAATACAGCTACAACTCCGTCGAGAATTCTTAGTGAGCGTTCCACTTCGGCAGTAAAATCCACGTGTCCTGGTGTGTCAATTATATTGATCCTATAATCTTTCCAAGAGCAGGTAGTTGCGGCGGAAGTTATGGTTATCCCTCTCTCTTGCTCCTGCTCCATCCAATCCATTACGGCGGTTCCGTCGTGTACCTCTCCCATCTTGTAAGAGATCCCTGTATAGTAAAGGATTCTTTCGGTGGTGGTTGTTTTTCCCGCATCTATGTGTGCCATAATTCCTATGTTGCGGTTTTTATTTAGGGGGACTTTTCTCATTTACTTATATACCTTACCAGCAAAAAAAAGCCTTTCAAAAAGGCCTTGAAATAGTTTTACGAAGTTTTATTACCAACGATAGTGCGCAAATGCCTTATTTGCTTCTGCCATTTTGTGAGTATCTTCTTTCTTCTTTACGGCTGATCCTTTATTATTTGATGCATCAAGGATTTCGGCGGCGAGCCTCTCTTTCATCGATTTTTCGCCCCGTGCTCTAGAATAGCTAATAAGCCATCTGATTCCAAGTGCATCGCGTCTGTTGGGTCTCACCTCAATGGGAACCTGATATGTAGACCCTCCAACCCTTCTCGATTTCACTTCGATAACCGGCTTGATATTATCAAGGGCCTTTTTGAAGACTCTTACTGGATCATCCTTTGTTTTTTCTGCCACAATATCAAGGGAATCGTATAATATACTCTCGGAATTGCTTTTTTTCCCTTTGAGCATCATACAATTTATAAACCTTGCTACAAGTTTATCCTTGTACTTAGGATCAGGCAGAATCACTCTTTTTGCTACTACTCTCC
Source organism: Candidatus Zymogenus sp. (assembly GCA_030613285.1). GTDB lineage: Bacteria > Desulfobacterota > Zymogenia > Zymogenales > Zymogenaceae > Zymogenus. The sequence continues at coordinate 3,556 of JAUWME010000211.1, forward strand.
TTCTGGGCATCTTGTTCCTTTATTTGTCTTGTTTACAAATATTTTAACTTTTGACTGTAATATAGTATTATTGCTCTATCACTCAAAAAGGCTTTTACACCTCTGACTACATCTCTCCTTTTCCCAAAAAACATCCCCCCCCCACAACGTCACAGCAACCCCTAACTTGCATCACTCCCTCACCTCCCAACCCTCATTACGGCAACGGTTAGGTTTTTGGTCTTTTTGTTCCGTACTTTGACCTGCTCTTTTTTCTGTCTTGGACACCGAGCGTATCTAGTGTACCTCGAACGATGTGGTATCTTACACCGGGGATATCTTTTATCCTTCCTCCTCGGATTAACACTACTGAGTGTTCTTGGAGGTTGTGTCCCACCCCTGGGATGTAGCTTGTTACCTCGATTTGGTTAGTGAGCCTTACTCTTGCTACCTTTCTCAATGCTGAATTTGGTTTTTTGGGAGTAGTGGTATAAACGCGGACGCAAACGCCTCTTTTTTGAGGCGAGCCCTGCAGTGCAGGGGCCGACGTTTTTGACTTTTGTTTCTTTCTCCCTTTTCTCACCAACTGATTTATGGTGGGCATTTACACTCCTTTTTAATAGGTAACTTACGGATTGTATCAGCACTATTATGTTTTGTCAAGCAATTTAAAAAATTTTTTTAAATTATATTCATTTTATTTTGATGCAGCAGTTTAGCTAATCATTTTGTTGAGACGGTATTGTTCTGATAGTACATCCTTCGTTTTTTTTCTAATAGCTAATCTGCAACGGCCTCCTCGTCTTTGCTCTCACCTTCTATTTCAGTATATTTATGAAATCCTGTCCCTGCTGGAACAAGGCGTCCCATGATAACGTTTTCTTTAAGTCCCCTCATGTAATCTATCTTTCCTAAGATAGATGCCTCTGTAAGCACTTTTGTGGTCTCCTGAAATGAGGCGGCGGAGAGAAAACTTTCTGTTGAGAGAGAGGCTTTTGTAATGCCAAGGAGCAGGGGTTCCCCTACTGCGGGCACTCCACCTTTTGAGAGGATGCTTCGATTTTCCTCTTCGAACTTTTGCTTTTCGACCTGTTCGCCCACCAAAAATTTTGTATCCCCAACGCTTGTAATTTTTACTCTTCTGAGCATTTGCCTTACAATCACTTCGATGTGCTTGTCGCTAATTTTTACTCCTTGTAATCGATAGACTTCTTGAACTTCATCCACGAGATATTTTGAGAGTTCTTCTTCACCAAGGACTTGTAGAATATCATGTGGGTTTGCAGAGCCTTCCATGAGGGCTTCCCCTGCTTTTACAAAATCCCCCTCATGGACATTTATATGTTTCCCTTTAGGGATAAGGTATTCCTTTGGCTCACCCACGTTTGGGGTAAC
>JAUWME010000302.1 GCA_030613285.1 Candidatus Zymogenus sp.
CATTGATGAATACATTCCACTAGGTGGGTATGGCGCACTGTCAAACCCGCTAAAAGACCTCACCGCCGATCAAATAATCGAAGAGGTCGATAAATCGGGGCTTCGCGGCAGAGGTGGTGGAGGATTTCCCGTCGCAAGAAAGTGGCGTACCGTAAAAAATGCGGACGCTGGCCCAGACAACATCAGATATGTAATTTGCAACGGTGACGAGGGAGATCCAGGGGCTTTCATGGATAGATCCCTAATGGAAGGAGACCCACACAGCGTCATCGAAGGGATGATAATAGGTGCCTTTGCAATCGGAGCAAAACAAGGTTACATTTACGTCAGGATGGAATATCCCCTGGCGCTAAAAAACCTTGATTTGGCCATCAAAACAGCCAGAGACCACGGCCTCCTCGGCGAAAACATCCTCGGCTCTAAGTTCTCCTTCGATATAGAAATAAATCGAGGAGGAGGCGCCTTCGTCTGCGGTGAATCATCAGCCCTGATGGCATCCATTATGGGAAAAGCCGGGGAGCCAAGAGCAAAATATGTCCACTCTGCAGAAAAAGGATTGTGGGACCTGCCAACAAATCTAAACAATGTGGAGACATGGTCAAACATTCCGCTGATAATCACTCGCGGCGCAGATTGGTTCTCTGATGTAGGCACAGAAAACAGCAAAGGGACAAAGGTGTTCTCTCTTGTCGGAAGCGTCAACAATGTGGGACTCGTCGAAGTACCCATGGGAGTGAGCCTGAGAGAAATGATTTACGACATCGGAGGAGGAATTCCGGGAAATAACAAATTCAAGGCCGTCCAAACAGGTGGGCCATCCGGAGGCTGTATCCCAGAAGAGCATCTTGACGTACCTGTGGATTTCGATGAGCTTACAAGACTCGGTTCAATGATGGGATCGGGCGGTATGATCGTCATGGATGACAAAACCTGCATGGTGGATGTAGCAAAATATTTCATCAATTTTCTCGTTGAGGAATCATGCGGTAAATGCACACCGTGCCGAGAAGGACTACGACAACTTCAGGTTATTCTCACGCGTATCTCTGAAGGGAGTGGAAAAGACGGCGACATTGAACTTCTTGCTGACATCGGAGATTGCATGGAATGGGGATCATTGTGCGCCCTCGGTTCAAGTGCCTCAAATCCCGTCGTTTCCACAATAAAACATTTTAGGGATGAATACGAAGCGCATATAAAAGATAAAAAATGCCCGGCGGGTGTATGTGAGAGACTAATAACATTTTCCATACTAAAAGATGAGTGTACCGGATGCGGAAGGTGTAAAAAGGTCTGCCCGTCTTCTGCAATAACCGGTGAAAAGAAGAAACTGCACGTAATCGATGAAAAATTATGCATTCGTTGCAGGGCATGCTATGAAGTATGCACATTTGATGCTGTATTGATAAAGTAGGGGTTTTAATGGAAGAAATCATCAAAATAGAATTCAATGGTGAAGAGATCGAAGTAAAAAAGGACGCAACACTCCTTTCTATCGCACGGGAAAGAAATATTTATATCCCAACACTCTGCCACAACGACGCCCTCGAACCATACGGTGTGTGCAGAATGTGCTTGGTTGAGATCGAAGACAAAGGAAGAATGAGGATTGTAACGTCCTGCAACTATCCGGCAAAAGAAGGTCTCAAAGTAAAAACCGATACCGAAAAAGTCGTTTCCACAAGAAATGTTGTAGTTGAATTGTTACTCGCAAGAGCACCAGAAAACAAGGAAATTAATGAACTTGCCGAAAGCTTTGGAGTAAAGGGCGGAAGACTCGAAAATGTTAATGACGACTGTATCCTTTGCGGAATGTGCGTAAGAACATGTGACGAGGTTGTTGGAGTAAATGCCATCGGATTTGCCCAAAGAGGTATCGATAGGATCACCGCCACACCATTCGTTGAAGCATCAGAAACATGTATTGGGTGCGGTTCATGCGTCTATGTCTGTCCAACTGGATACATCAAAATGACCGATAAAGACGGAAAAAGATACATCGAAAACTGGAAGGTCGAGCTTGAGCTCCAGTCCTGTGAAAACTGTGGCGCATATATCGCACCGAAAAGACAGCTCGATTATATCCGAAATATTGCAGACCTTCCAAATGATTTCTACAATTTATGCTTCGACTGCAGATAATTAAAAAAAGTGTTGTACAACTGTTTTTTTTATGGTATATTATCCTATCTTAGGTACATTTAAACGCTTGTTGCATGAAATAGAGGGGGGAGAATAGATGAGCTTTTCACAGCTTATCCTTTATGAGGAAGAATTTCACAAAATTAACGATGTCTTGACTAAACTATATTCCGAGACGAACGCCAAGGTTATCTTCCTCGTCGATAGAAACGGCCAGCTAATTGCCAACACTGGTGAGACTGAAAACCTTGATACGACTTCTCTGGCTTCGCTTACAGCGGGAAATATCGCCGCTACAGGAAGTATGGCGAAACTCCTGGGCGAAAAAGAGTTTACTATCATCTTCCACGAAGGATATAGAGACAATATCTATATCTCTATCGTCGGTAGACGAGTGATTATGGTCGTTATCTTTGATGAACGATCCTCATTGGGACTTGTAAGACTAAGAGCAAAAAAATCTGGCGATGATCTAACAAAAATTTTTGATGATTTACTCAATAAAGTTGATTCAAAAACTGAAGAGGGTGTTTCACCATTTGCTGAAATCACCGATGATGATATTGACAAGCTCTTTAGCGAATAAAAGGATAGCACTGGTTATATGTCATTTATCAATTATCCAGCACGAGAAATAAACTGCAAAATAGTCTATTACGGCCCAGGACTATGTGGGAAGACTACAAATTTGCAGTTTATTTATAAAAAAACAAATCCGGATGCCAAAGGAAAAATGATATCGCTGGCAACTGAAACCGAAAGAACTCTATTCTTTGACTTTCTACCTCTCTCTCTTGGAGAAATCAGAGGGTTTAAAACAAGATTCCATCTCTACACCGTTCCAGGACAGGTTTTCTACGATGCAAGTAGAAAATTGATTTTAAAAGGCGTTGATGGAATTATCTTCGTAGCAGATTCACAAATAGAACGAATGGAAGCAAATGTTGAAAGTATAGAAAACCTGAAAATAAATCTCATCGAACAGGGTTACTCTTTAGACAGCATTCCATATGTAATACAATATAACAAAAGAGACCTTCCAAATGCCGCTCCAATCGAAGAGATGAGAAAACTGCTGAATCCAAATGGTGTCCCAGAATTCGAATCAGTTGCATCAGAAGGACCGGGTGTCTTCGAAACTTTGAAATCAGTAGCAAAACTCGTATTAGTCGAACTAAAAAAAGGTGGAGGGGGCTAACATTACTGGAGGGATGTCGGGGATGTTGGGGTGTCGGGATGTCGGGGTGTCGGGGAGGTAGTTTGATTGATAGAAAATTAGGATCTAAACTTCTAAATTGATGCTATTTATTGTTTCAACTGATTTTAGTTGGAATATTTTTTATTCAGAAAGATTTAATTACCAAAGGAATCTTAATAATCCTCGGTAGCTCAGTTGGTAGAGCGGGTGGCTGTTAACCACCATGTCGCAAGTTCGAGTCTTGCCCGAGGAGCCAATAATATCAAGGGGTTACGAATTATCGTAACCCCTTAAATTTTTACTAATTCAGGTGTTACACGAAGTACTACAAAAAAACCTCCCTTTTTAAATAAAATATGCGTTTTACCCGCCAAGAAAAGAAATGTTGTCAAATTAATATGGTTATTTTTATCATAAATCAAAAAGTTTGTTGAATCTATGACTTCAACGATGATGTTTCTGTTTTCAATAATGGAAGATGAAGTTGAAGAGATTTTCATGCAACATTTAACATTGACATTACAAGCTAATTAACATACAGTACAATAGGAACAATTTAATAGATTTGACTTTTACGGAGAAAAAAATGAAAAAGTACTTAACCACGATCTTTGTTTTTTTAGTTTTGTGTGTGTGCACAGCTTCATGCTATTCAGACGAGGCTTCAGAATGGCATCGAAAGGGGAACAGTTATTACAATAAAGGATTGTATGGAAAAGCG
>JAUWME010000379.1 GCA_030613285.1 Candidatus Zymogenus sp.
CGCAGACACACCATTTGATAGCCTTCCAAGTGGCTGGGTGTGCCCTGTCTGCGGTGCGGATCAGAGCGAATTTAAAAAAGAGAGATAGTTAAGGCTTGACTGGTCTCACCTGCAACTGTCATTTAAGAAGAGCTCGGCGACAAAGCAATCTCAATATGCTTTTGTTTTAAATGACACATAAGAAAAGAAATTTATGAGAAGTAAGACTCTTTTATCATAGGAAAGTGTAATGACAAACAAAATCGAAAAGGACAATTACCCGGCCCTTGAGGCGTTACTCAGGGAGATGTTGGGTCTGGACGAATCTCCCATCGGTTTTAACTATACCGATGATGAGCCGAAAAACGCCATAACCGCAAAAAAGAAGGGGCGGGTATGCATCTACCCCTTTCTTAACAGGGTCAGGAAGGGGGATGTTGTCTATTTCTCGAAGGATTGGAAGGTATGCCGCGGTGGTGAGTTTTATCTCGGATACAGAAAATCGTTGATGAAGGGAATTGGGCATTTTCTATCTCACGGGATACCCGGAAGGCTCGAAGGTGAGCGGTTCAAGAAAACTCCGGAGCTTGGAAATGCCCTCGTTGACGATATTCAGTTCATCCCCGCCGGTGGGGACTATATCGTCTTTAGACCCCTCTCGGATTTTACACAGGACAACCCGCCCGATGCCGTAATTATCTACGGGAATGGCGATGTAATGAGCGCCATGGTAGTCATGGCAAATTATGCCCGGGTGGGAAACGATGCTGTTATCACGAACTTCAGCTCCGGTTGCTACAGTATCGTAACAGAGCCGAGGATACAATCGAATATTGAAAAAACAAAAGGTGGGGAGCCAAAGGCTATTCTTGGGAGTTTTGATATCGCATGTCGTGCATCCCTCGATCCTGCCACAATGACCTTTACCATGACAACAAATCACCTGTGGGAGATGGCGATGGAGATGGAAGACAGCTTCCTCTCTATAAACCCTTGGAAGAAAATTCGGGGACGAGTGGGTAAAGGAGCATAGCAATTTGTATGATGGAAAGGGTTGATGCATGATCATATTAAATGGTAATCTTGTCCCTGCGACGTTTCTGTCTCGTGAAAACCGTTTTCTTGCCAAGGTTATCATTCAGAATAAAGTTGAGCTTGCCCACATCCCCAACACAGGGAGGCTGGGTGAGATTTTGACTGAGGATAGGAGGATTTACCTGTCTCTGACCGATAATCCAAAACGAAAGACGAAATTTACTATCATCTTGGCCGAGATGGATGGCACCCTGATTTCCATCGATTCCACCGTGGTAAACAAGATGACCCAGGAATTCCTTGGCGATAAAAGATTCCTCCCATTTTCAGCTTACAGAAAGATTACAAGGGAGTGGAAATTTCATAGCAGCAGGTTTGACCTTTTCCTCTCTAAAGATGAAACCGCCGATAAATTTCCCGACAAAGCCCCAGAAAAATCCGATGGTGAAATCCCAGACCTTGTGGTGGAGGTCAAGGGCGTAACGTTGGTGAAGGACTCGGTGGCGCTGTTTCCCGATGCCCAGACAGTTCGGGGGCGGCGGCATCTGTTGGAATTGATAAAGCTAAAAAAGCTGGGGCATCGCGCCGCAGTTTTTTTTGTGGTACAGAGGGGCGATGCAAAATCGTTTGCCCCAAATTATAAGAGAGACCCCGGCTTTGCGGAGGCGATGACCGAGGCAAAAATGGGCGGGGTTGAGATACACGCCTTTACATCAAAGATTACGCTCAAGGGTTTGGAGATATCAAGGGAGATACCTGTTTCACTGTGAAATGGTATGAGATATTTTAGCCTTGACTATTTTCAAGTTCGTGGATAAAATATATTATTGATACAGTATTGTATTCAAAAAATATGTAGGAGTATTGTTATGAATAGCGAGAAAGTGAGCTGCTTAAATGGTAATTGTACAAAGGGAATCAGTCGCAGGGGGTTTGTCGGTTTTTTGGTTTCGGCGGCAGCGTCAATCTCAATCCTTCGGCCTCTCACCGCATTTTCAAAGGAGAAGTGGATATCGATTGGGATGAAGGACGATTTTACAGACGGTGGTTTTACGGTAATTGAAAAGAAGAAGCTCTTTGTCTTTCGGGATGTGGATAATTTTAGGGTGATGACTGGAAAGTGCACCCACTTTGGTTGTTTGGTGGAAAGACAGGGGGACGAGACATATCTTTGTCCATGCCACAAAGCGGTGTTTGACAAGATTGGTCACGTGACCAAAGGCCCGGCGAAGAAGGACCTTGTGTGGTATAACGTAAAGGTGGAGTCCACGGGGGAGGTTTTTGTGGATATTAAGAGCGCTATTGATCCTGCGGTGGAGTAGGCAAATACTTTTATTTGTCTAACTATTGCACAGTTTGATAAAATTTAAAGGGGTGGGTTTTGAACCCGCCCCTTTTTGTTTAGAATAGTTTCTAAATCAAATCAGGTATTTTCTCTCCTGTCGATAAAAATCTGTTTTTCTTCCATGCATCTACCATTTTTTCTAATTCAATAAATTATTTATCATTTTTTACTTGACAATACATACGAGCCGTTGTATTATTATTGCCAAGATATTAATAACACAATACCACTCATTTTCTATATGCCAATTATTTCGTTGCTGTATATTTAATAATGCCATATAATATGCAATTTTTAATAAGGGGGTGTATAAGAATGGCCATAAACAAATTATGGGATTTTTACAATGAAAACAATTATAGATATTGCATCGGGACACTAATCCTATGTTACGCACTTGGTCGCATTATCTATTGTACTCTACAACACAGCACTAACAATCCCATTTTCTTATATGAAATTATCTCGGCTTCGATCTTCTCCATTTTCTCAATTTTACTTATTGTATTTCTAAAATCCGCATTAGATGGATTATTTATAGGATTATTGTACATTTTCACTTCACTTGCTTCGCGCTTTGTCGAATATGGCTATGTAGGCATAATTGATTTTGTGTGGCTTACAATTTCAGGAATTACCCTCGGTGGAATAGTCCTCTTTTATCAATTCGATGTAGTCAACACTGGAAGCCTTAAAAGTGGCAGAGATGATTTTTACTATAATCAACTTTCTAATGAATTGCAGTTCCTTCTTAACAAAACACTTGCTGCGCTGATGACACTCGGAACTATATTAGCGGCAACAATGGGAATTCTTTGGGCGGGGGAGGTCTGGAGATTTTCAGATGAATTAGGAAGAGTTAACTATATCAGT
>JAUWME010000263.1 GCA_030613285.1 Candidatus Zymogenus sp.
GATTTTCGTCGTGTATAAATAATATTGAGATTTCATTACTATACAAAACCTCAAGTCATTTTACCAGAAATTTTTGAAAATTCTGACATAGTCCAAAGCAAACAATTTAAATATGACCACCATTTCCTTTTTTAGAATTGATATAACAACCAACCAACTTGAACCTAATCCTCCATGAGAAAAGATGAATCACCCTTTCCCTCCCTAATTAGTAATGGCTCATTACCTGTAAGATCAATTATTGTAGAGTGGTGAGGAACAATCCTTCCACCATCGATAACTATTTCCACAAGACCCTTGAGACGCACAGCAATTTCCTCCGCATCATTGAAAAGCTCCTCTTCGGCATCTCTCACACTCGTGGTAATGATGGGATGTCCAAGCTCTTCTGTTAGCGCCCTGCAAATATTGTTGTCAGGAACTCTCACCCCAATCTGCTTTCTCTTATTTAGCATTATCTTTGGAACGGTTCTTGATGACTCCAATATAAATGTATAAGGTCCTGGAATGAGACTGTTAATTATCTTGAAGTTCTGGTTTCCCACCTGAGCGTAATTGCTTATCTCTTTAATCCCTGAACATAAAAAACTCAGCGGTTTGTTGGGGTCTTTCCCCTTAATCCTATAAAGCCGCTCAATTGCTCCTTTGTTCTTGATATCGCAACCAAGGCCGTAAATCGTGTCGGTAGGATAGGCGATTACTGCGCCATCTTCCAGCTGCTCAACAACAAGCCTTATCAAACGCTTTTGAGGATTATCAGGGTTAATTGACAATATCTGCATCTTTTCCTCCACCACAAATTTCTATCACAATCTAACTGAAGTGTCAATCATAGATAACAATAAATATACAAAATATCTTAATAAATCTAACCATTCCCCGCAAATTCAACTTATCTTCTTGACACCCCGTGAAAATAAAATATAATACTAAAAAATAGACAAAGGTAATCTTTAAATGAGTCTTATTGAGACATCTTGTCCCAAATGCGATAAAACAATATTCCTTGATCTTGAAGAAATCGTTTCTGACAGTAGTTCTCGTCCAATTAAATGCTCCCAGTGCGGAAACAAGTTTATCTTCGGATTTGACGCGGATATCAAACCCGTAGTTGAAGATGCTCCTAAACCTATTCCTACATCTAATATTGCACCAACTGCTGATACATCTAAAAGCGCCAGCAGTACTGAAGCAGCTAATTACACTATTAGCACCAAAGTTCCTCCTAAGAAAAAGACGAAGCTTGTAAAAAAAATCGTTAAAAAAATGGTGAAAAAACAACCCAAAAAAGCAAATAAAAAAGTGCTTATCATCGAGGATTCTCGCCTTACTCGGGAACAGATCGGAGACCTCTTTGAGGAAACAGTTACAGACGTCGTCAAGGTTGAAAGAGCCGAAGATGGTTTTAAATCAATGAAGGAAGGTCTGCCAGACCTCCTGATAGTAGATCTGGTGCTTCCAAAGATGTCGGGAATTGATTTTTTAAACACCGCCCTCAAATATGTAAAAGCCGAAAAGATTATTATCTTTACCGCCACCATGGGAATGCACACAGACATCTTTGATAGTGGAATGGAAGGCGTAACCCTCATCCAAAAAGAAGATGCAGATTCATACGAAGAGTTGCAATATAAGGGATTTAAAATTCTCGGCCTATAGTTGCCGATGGGGGTCGGTAATATTTGGGAGGGGTTGCTGGAATTGGTTTTTGGGGGTTTGCTGGGGTTGCTGGGAATTACAATAAGATTTGATAATGCCTCATGAAGAGGTCGGGGGTTGCTGGAATTTGTTTGGGGAGTCGGTGGGGGTTGTTGGGAATTGTAATAAGATTTGTTAATGTGTCGTGATAAGATCGATATTTAGCTTGGGGGGATATTATTTGAGGGTGGTCTAATCAAAATATCTTGTTTAGTTTTTCGTTTTGCTTCTCTCTTTAACTTTAATATCTCTGCCACGCATTTCCAACAATTCACCACCCATTGCAACCCATCGCAACCAGTTGCCGCCAGTCACAAACCGTAACTATTGACAACCAGTTGCCACAAGTCACCATTAACTATCAGTAGCCGCTCGTTGTGTCTTGCTTTCATCATTCCCATTACCATCTGTCCTCTTTAGCAACACACCCGCCCCAACACCAAGTCCGAAGAGAATCAGAGTTCCGATAATCCCCGCCACCATCCCGGTCAATCTTGAATCTCCATATGCTGTATAGTCGGGCATCGGCGAAGTCTCCCATACCGATTCCTCACCCCTGTCAATAAACCCCAGTTTTTCAGCCACCTTTTCAAGACCATCCAGATGACTTGACGCAAAAGGTGATATGAAAAACGCCATGGCAAGAGAAACGAGAAAAAGAACAACAATAACATTTTTTTTCTTTTTATCAACCATTTTACGCCACCCCTTCGACCATCTTCTCTTTGAGATTAGTCTTTAATTCATTTGACAAAACATAGATAAGGTCCGGCCTTACAATTAGTATATACGAAAGCACAGAAGCCGTAATCAGGCCCTCCCCAATACCTATGATTGTATGAAACCCGACCATCGATGGAAAAACCACCACAAACGGGATAGTTCCCGAGATCGCCAGTTCCAAGGAGCAAACTGCCGAGGCCAAAATAACAGAAAAGGTCGATATGAAAAATGTGGTTGCAAGAAATGTCCCTCTTCCCAACGGGATTATCTTTACGATGAGAGTAAAGATATAATAGCAAAGCACACCCCCAATCAGTCCCATATTCAGGACATTTGCGCCCAGGGCGGTAATTCCACCGTCTGCAAACATCAAAGACTGTACAACCAAAACGAGAACCATTATCCAAAATCCCATAGATGGGCCTAAAAGGATGCAGGCAAGAAATGCCCCCAGAAAATGCCCGCTGGTTCCAAAACCAATGGGAAAATTTAGCATTTGGGCGGCAAAGACGAAAGCCGCAGTAACACCAGCAAGGAGCACAAATTTTTCGCTGAATTTCTTCTTTGCATTTTTTATAGCAAGAAGCCCAGAAGCTATAGATACTCCAAATGTTGAGATGGCCACCTCGGCCGACAGAAAACCGTCAGGAATGTGCATTGTTTATTCTCCTTTATTTAGGTTAATAGGTTTATTTAGCATGTCATAGCGAAAATCTGACTATTCCTTAATAATCTATAGATTAGCAGAATGTCAAGAGTGCAGACTGACATATTGGGTTGCCCAATTATAATTAATCAACCCATTCCTCCATTTTTACCAAAACAATATCTCATATGATAAAATACAATAAAATATCAACTCCCTCACTATCCGAATCAATACCAGCCCCCTCGAATAATTGCCAACCCTCTATCTAAAAATGATTTACTTCAACCCCTTTCCTGTGGTGGTCAGAATCATCTTGCCATGCCTTACACCACGGGTGCTGATGAGCTTCTCTCCCAGTTTTTTAATCATTTCCGCCGATCCTTTAAGCACCATTATCTCAAGGCAATTGTCAGAATCGAGATGGATATGAAGCGTCGAGTAAACCACGCCATGACTCTCATGTTGAATATCGGTCAAGGTCTTTGTAAGGTCAGACTGGTGATGATCGTATACGATTGTTAGAACCGCCATCCTTTCCAGAGCTTCATCTCCATTCTCTTGTTCCCACTCCTTTTCCACCAGCCTTTCTCGGATAAGATCCCGTATTGCCTCTGACCGATTTTGATAGCCCCTTTCACTCAGGTCTTTGTCAAAATCTTTCAGTAATTCCTTGTCGAGAGAGACTCCAAATCTTATTAAGTTACTCATTTATTCTCTTTTGCAATAATATTGTTCTATAATAAATTGGGACATCAGCAAGGTGTGTGTTACTCACATCTCGCATCAGTAACACGTTTTTAGCATTAGTGTTACGATACATTTTACTCGTTCTATGATGGTTGTCAAGAAAAAAATGATTAAAAAGGAAAAAAGATTGTTGTGTTGTATAATATTTGGTATAAGATAGTGTCGATAAAGGACAAATGGATGGATAATGTTTTAAAGACAGAGGGTCTAAAGACCCATTTTTTTACGGAGACCGGGACGGTACGGGCCGTGGATGGTGTTGATCTTGCTGTGGGTTCGGGAGAGACCATTGGCCTTGTGGGAGAAAGTGGCTCCGGAAAAAGCATGACGGCTCTCTCGATTATGCGCCTTGTCCCGTCTCCGCCCGGAAAGATAATATCTGGAAAGGTGCTTTTTAGGGGGAGAGATCTCCTTGCAATCGATGAGAGTGAAATGCGTAAAATTCGGGGCGATGGGATTTCCATGGTCTTTCAGGAGCCGATGACATCCTTAAATCCGGTTTATACCATCGGTGAACAAATTTCTGAAGTCTTTCGGTATCATCGGGATATGTCGAGGGGAGAGATTAAGGAAAAAAGATTGTTGTGTTGTATAATATTTGGTATAAGATAGTGTCGATAAAGGAC
>JAUWME010000514.1 GCA_030613285.1 Candidatus Zymogenus sp.
CCTCCCCCATTTGACGTAGTCATATTGCGGGTGATCGTATGATGCCTCCACTTGACTTATTCATATTGTGGGAGTAGCCCAGACGACTTGATTATCTTTACGGTACTTCGTTTAATGCTTGGGCAAGGTCGTCGATGAGGTCATCGGCGTCCTCAATTCCTATACTCAATCGATATATCCCCTCCCCCATGATGTTTGTATATTTTTCCTTCTGGGCGTCGTTGAAGCCCACCATGTCATCAAAGAAGAAGACTGTGGGGAGGAAGAATATCAGGGACTGGTCATGTCCCAGGGAGACCGCATGGGTGATAATCTTGAGCCTGCTGACAAACTCAAAGTTTTCCATCAGCTCGCATTTAAGGTTGAAGTTCACCATGCCGGAAAAGCCGCTCATTTGCTTTTTTGCAAGGTCATGTTGAGGATGGCTTCTTAGTCCGGGGTAGCGAACCGTGTTCACCTTTTCGTGTGATTCCAAAAACTTTGCCACCTTCAGGGCATTTTCGGAGTGTTTTTTCATCCTCAATGGGAGTGTTGCGGAACCTCTCATGACAAGCCATGCGTTAAAGGGACTTATGCACGCCCCCAGGTGGACGATGGCTGCCTCCCGTATCTCTTTTAGGAGGGCTTTTTCCCCAATTATTGCGCCGGCAAGCGCATCGCCGTGGCCATTGATATATTTGGTAGCGCTGTGGATGACAATATCTGCCCCAAGGGTTAAGGGTTTTTGGGTGGTGAGTCCCGACCAGGTGCTGTCCACCACGAGGATTGCCCCAACTTTGTGGGAGATCTTCGCGATTTCTTCAATGTCGCTGATGGAGACAATGGGGTTTCCGGGCGTTTCGATAAAGACTACCTTGGTGTCGGGCCTGACTGCCGCTTTTACTTCTTCGATGTCCATACTGTCCACCAAGCTTACATCCACGCCAAAGCGCTTAAAATGAAACCCCAAAAGCTTTTGCGATCCTGTGTAACAGACCTCAGACGCCACGACGTGATCACCTGAGTTTAACAAAGTCCACAAGACGGCTGATATGGCACCCATACCGCTGGCAGCAACGATGCAGTCTTCGCCCCCCTCCAGAAGGGCAAGTCTCTCCTCCAGATGTCGGGGGGTGACACTGTGTTCTCTGGTGTAGTTGAATTTGTCGAGGTTGTTCCAGTCCAATACTTGCATAATCTCCTCCACATCCGTGGGGAGCTCATACGAATTTGCCATGTGGATGGGGCGCCGAATTGCCTTTGAATCTGTGTCCGTTCCCTCTCCTGAGTGTACGCAAAGGGTGTCAAGTTTCCATTTTGGATCTGTCTTTTTTGCCACGAAATACTCCTATTAAAAAACTACTTTAGCTTTATATCAGAAAATGCTTGATTGGGCAATATCATTTTGTCTGCGTCTTGCTTTTCGTTTAAGAAAAATATTTCAAAAATTGACCTAAAAAGATTGTTTGAAGTTTTAGCATATATTTGATAGTATACGAAGCTATATGACTGCAATTGCTCGCTTTGTTTAGGATTTGTCAACAGCAATTTCAAAGGTCAATTTATAGAGGAAGGGTATGGGAGAGCTTGAAAAACTGAGGGAAGAAAATAGACTCCTCAAAGAGAAGATAGACACTCTCACGGCAGAGTTTGATTCTTGCAAAACCACAGAGTGGGAGCGAGAGACGGTTCTGCAGGCGGTGGAAGATTCCCTGGGGGGAATTGCTATTTTCGATAGAAATTGGAACATCAAGTACGTCAATCCGGTGTTAGTAAAGATGTGGGGTTATGATTCGGGGGAAGAGATAGTTGGCAAAAAAACCAAAGAGTTTTTCACTGAGAAGAGCAAAAAAGATTTGGAAAAAGCAAACAAAGCTACAGTTAAGAACGGTTATTGGCAGGGTGAACTTATTGGAAAGAAGAAAAATGGGTCATTATTTTCCATTTTAGTGTCTCAATCGGTTGTAAAGGATAAAGGCGGTAATGTAAA
>JAUWME010000521.1 GCA_030613285.1 Candidatus Zymogenus sp.
CCTGATGCAGTTAGGAGAGCATGAAGAAGCAGACAAAGCATTTCGTGAGATTATAATCCACTATCCGAACGTTGTATGGCCGAAACTGAACCATGGTTTCAACCTTATTCAGCTTGAGCGTTATGACGATGCCATGAAGGAATTTACAGAGGCTGTTGAAATGGGCGGGGTTGATGCAGAGGCGTATTATGGGATTGGGTTAGTCCTCTATAAGCAGGGGAAATTATTAGAATCTAAAGAGATGTTGACAAAGGCCAAAAAGTCGGTTACTGGTAAGACTAATACAAAAGATGTTGAGGACATTGATAATCTTCTGGAGATTGTCACTAAAAATCTATCAGGCACAAATAGTGAAAAATGAAGTCTTAAGTGATAAGAAGTAATAAAGCTCGAAGTTAAGGCTTGAAATCGCCGCCCCATTTTGATATAGAATAGTTGTTTCATATAAAAATGCAGATTATAAAGGAATCTGGGGCAAGATCGCAAATTTTATTTACTTTTTTACACCACCTTGTTTCTATCCATATTTCATAATTCTAAGTAAGAGGAAATCATAATTCTCTTAGTAGGTAATTAAGTATCTGATGAGGAAGAAAAAGAAAATTTGCATCGTGATTCCGGCCCACAACGAAGAAAAGTTGATTACTGACGTCCTTGATGGTCTCCCCAACTTTGTTGACTTGGCCATTGTTGTTGACGACAACAGTACCGATGAGACGCTCAAGCGGGTCGAAGGATATAAGGGAAAGTTCAAGGGGGAAGTGAGGCTTATCGACCTTACAAAAAACCTCGGTGTGGGCGGCGCCATCGCCAGAGGTTACAAAGAAGCGCTCAAAGCCGATGCAGATATCATTGTCGTTATGGCGGGGGACAACCAGATGGACCCTGAGGATCTGCCAGCTATTGTAGATCCGGTTATCGACGACAAGGCAGATTACACCAAGGGAAATCGGCTCTTGGTGGGCGGTTCCTGGGACAAAATCCCAAAAGTACGCTATCTTGGAAATTCCTTCCTATCCCTCCTGACAAAAGTGGCATCAGGATATTGGCACGTGGTGGATTCCCAGAGTGGCTACACGGCAATAAACAAAAAGACCCTTGAGCTCATTGACATTGATAATATCTATCCCCGATACGGGATGCCCAATGATATGCTCATTAAGTTGAACATAGTAAATGCAAGGGTCAAAGATGTTAATATAAAACCGATTTACAACATCGGGGAGAAGTCAGAGATAAAGATTTTAAAAATTATCCCGACCATTTTGTGGCTCCTGATTAAGGGATTTATTTCCAGAATGGTAAAAAAATACATTATTTACGATTTTCACCCCTTGGTCTTTTTTTACCTATTAGGCCTGACGCTGACCCCTTTTGGTGTGCTGTTCGGATTCTACCTCATCGTTGTGAGGTTTTTGGGTTTGTTCAATTTTGTAGATTACGGGGTGGCTTCCACAAGTGCGCTTTTTGCCGCTTTTCTTTTCATCTCGGGGCTCCAATCGCTCTTCTTTGCGATGTGGTTTGACATGGAGTACAATAAATCTCTAAAGTAGCAGATACCTGAGGGGGGGGGTAATTGAAAATCTTGATGATAACCAGCTCATTTCCCAGGTGGCCAGGGGACTGGGCCGGGGTTTTTGTGTTCAACATGGGAAAAACGCTTGTCAAAATTGGGCATGAGGTAACAATCATCGCACCCCATGCGGCAGGATGCCCAAAACGAGAGGTGATGGAGGGGGTCGATGTCTTTCGTTTCAGGTATGCATGGCCCGAAAGCCTTGAAACCCTATCTTACGGGGAGGGAATGCTCAACAACGTAAGGAAGAGGCCCCTCAGGTTTTTCCTGATATTACCATTCG
>JAUWME010000277.1 GCA_030613285.1 Candidatus Zymogenus sp.
CCCCCCCCCCACCCCCCCCCCCCCCCCCCCCCCCCCCCCCCCCCCCCCCCCCCCCCCCCCCCCCCCCCCCCCCCCGGTGATGGTTTGTCTGGTAAGTTGTCTGGCAATATTTGCAGGAGGTTGTCGGCAACCTTTTGGGAGGCAACATACGGGGGGGCACATACGGGAGGGGGGGTTATTTTGTGTGGATCACGTTTGGGTCGAGATTTCTGACAAGAATATCTATCTCGGCGATGATAGAGCGGAGATGTTTACCTGTATCAAGGTTTTTGTCGTTGAGATCGATCTCACCCGGATTGTCGATGAGCTTTCCATCACGATTCATGAAGATTTTCACTATCGGGGCGTCGTTTTGCTTGGTGTACCTTGAGACCAGTGCCAGTTCATTGGTATCAAGCCGCACGGTAGTGCCGATGGGATAGATACCCATCATTTTGATAAAGACTTCCATATAATCGGTGTTGAAATCACCAGTATCCTTTGTCATCTTTTTCATTCTCATCACAGCGTCTGTAGGAGAGAGAGGGGTCTGATATGGCCTTAAGGTTGTGCAGGCGTCATAAGTGTCGGCGATGGCAATAACTTGGCTTTCTGCTGTGGGTGTTGCATTTTCGTTAGGTTGAGGATATCCCTTAACGTTCGGTCTCATGTGATGCTCATAGACCATTCTCCCAATTATTTTGTCAACGCCCTTTAAATCATTTATAAGCTCATAACCCGATGTCGGGTGCATCTTCATCGTTTTCCACTCATCTTCGTTCAACTTTCCCGGTTTCAGGAGAACTTCCTTGGGTGTTTTTAACTTCCCAATATCGTGCAAAAGCGCGCCAAGACCAATATTGGTTATGTCGTCGTCGCTGAATCCAATCTCTTCGGCCAAGGCTGTTGCAATAATGCATACGTTGACGGAATGGGAGTAGAGGTAGTCGTCAAAATTTTTTATCATCGAAAGGGAGAGGAGGGCAGTTTTGTCAATCAAAATGCTGTTGACCAAACCCTTTACCGCCCGCTTGTTTTCGTAAACGTTGATCTTATTTCCCATCCTCACATCGTTAAGCGTCTTTCCAATTGTCTCAATAGCCGAAAAATATGTCTTCTTAGTGTTTTCGGTAAAATTGATATCTTTTATAAGAAAACTTTTAACATCTTCCTTTTCGAGTTGGAAATTAAGATCCTCTGTCTCGGTATCATCTTGTTTCTTGTTTAACAATTCAATAAAAGGGGCGAGTTCTTTCTTTTTTAGGGATGACTTGATGATAATCAGTTCAATCCCCCTTTCCTGAATGAGTTTTGTGAAGGTTTGAAGGTGGGAGTTGCTTTCGTATATTGGGACGCCGTCCAATACCGGGATATTCCTTGTAACGGCGATGACGATGCGGTTTTTATCCCCAATGAGCTTTCTAAGGGAGTCATAGAGTTTATTAAGGGTGCTTGTTACAGAAGGATGAGTTGCTGGGTATAGTTTAAGGCTGGATAGAGCTCCACCCATGAATTTCATTGTATCAATGAAAAGTAACTTTGTCTTTTTTTCGTCTTGCGCATTACTCACGATTCTATACCGAGTTCCTTGAGTGCGGCTATAGAGGCCTTTCTAATGTTCTTGTTTCGGTTCTTAGTAGCCTTAAATAAATAGGTAGTGGCTGATTCTCCCCCCAGCCTTCCCAGTGCTTTTGCTGAATTTATCCTCAATTCTTCGTTTCTTATTCCCCCAATAAATTCCCTTTTTAAGAGTATCTTACCCAGGGTGTCCACAGAACCTTGGTTTCCAAGTCTTGCCAAGGAATTGATTGCCTCTCTGCGTACTTCAAAGTTTCTATAAAACAAATTTCTTGTTATTGCAATTTTTGTCAATGGCTCCACGGCGATTGGATCACCCAGGGCACCCAGTGAATTGATCAGGATGAAAGTAAGTTGTTGGGAGGCATCTTGGAGCATTCGGAGAAAAAAGATCGCAACGTTTTTCCCGCCAATTTTGGTCAATGCCTTTATTACCTCTCTTTGTACCCTGGCCTCATCATGGTTCATTATCCTTGAAAGAGAGTTGAGGGACTTCTCGCTTTTAATTTCGCCGAGGATGTTGGCCATATTCCTTACAACATACCAGCGTTCATCCAAGAGCAATATCTCAACCTTTGGTCTTGCAAGTTCTCCAAAACTGATTATTAACTTTATGAGATTGCGTCTTGCTACTGAGTCACTACTTTCGCTCAACAATTCCAGTGTTGGGGGGATGGATTCTTCTCCAATTACTTTAATTAATATCACAAGATCGTTTCTGGTTTTATCATCATTGGTGCCAAAATTCTCTAAAACGACATTGATAACATCTTCCGAAGCGCATTTTCTGACCGTCTTTATGCACATTTGCTGAATTTCTTTGGGCCGTCTTCTTCTTGGGTGCGCCTCTTTGGCTACGGCAATAATCATCTTCAAGACAAAACTGTACTTTTCTTGAGCGGCAAGTTCACCTGATAGCTTTATAATATCTATAAGGACTTTCTTGATTTTATTTGGATTTGTCTCCTTGGCCAGAAGGATCAGCAGGTCTGCAATTTCATCGTCAAGCTCTTCGTTATCATCTTCATCATCTTCATCTTCTATCTCAACTTCGGGGGCTTTGGGTTCTTCACCGGCAATCTCTTCCTCTTCGGAATATCCCTCTTTCGTGAGCCCATCAAAGTCCGCCTCTCTAACGATGATTTGTTTTATTCCATTTTCGTTAAAAAGGTGTAATGCCCCGCCCGCATTACGAAAATCACTATGCTCCATTGCAAACAGATTCATAAATGAGTTAAACTCTTCAAACGTCAACCCGTTTTTAAAGGTGAGGCTAAAGACGCTTTTCATATTCATGTCTTGAGCAAGATTTTTTATTACCTCATTTCCTCTATTTAATGGAGTGTCTTTATGAAACAACCCCTCTTTTTTCAACGTAATGTCCAACTCCCGTTGTTGGGTCAGAAACTCTTGCAGAACTCCATAGGCTGTTTCGAAGGATTTTATTAGAGAGGGGTGACCTTCAGGGTACATAGTTCTTCCCCGCTGGGCCCTATATATCTCAATAATAACGAATTCTGCTGTTGGGGTATTAGAATCCATAGTCTCGTGAGCTATCCGTCTAAAAAAAGTGAGTTTTTCTTATTTGTGCCTAATTTTAATCCAAAAAAAACAACAATCCATTTAATTTGTATATGACTTAATCGAAAAAAACCTTTTGTTACGTTTTTCTCTCAATGACGAAATCTGATAGATGCAGGAGAGCTTGTTTTTCGTCCGAATCTGGAAAATCGTTTAGTTTTTCTTTAGCGCTTTCAATAAATTCCTTTGCCTTATTCATTGAATATTCTATGCCGCCGTATTTCGTTACGAGATCAACAATATAGTTAATATCTTCTTTACTCTTTGTGTCAGTAAGAAATATCTTTTCTGTTTTACTCCTCTCTTGTTTATCCATCTTCAACAGGGCAAAAATAAGAGGAAGGGTAGCCTTCTGCTCAGTCAGGTCCTTTCCTACGGGTTTTCCTATCTCTTTGGAATCGGAGGAAAAATCGAGAACATCATCAACTATTTGAAACGCCATGCCAAGTTTCTCACCGAACGTTCTTAGCTTTTCCTCGATATCACTTTTTGCATTTTCTAAAATGGCGCCAATCTTGCAGGCAGATGCGATTAATACTGCGGTCTTGTTGTTAATCAACGTCAAATATTCATCTTCGGATATGTTCAATGTGCCCTCAAGGGAGAGCTGAAACATCTCGCCTTCTGACATTTTCTTTGTAGTCAATGCAATTGTGCCTATGATTCTCATGTCTCCCACAGACACCATTATTGAAGAGGCTTGGGAGAAAAGAAAATCTCCCACCAAAATGCTCGCCCCATTACCCCAGCGGGTGTTGGCCGATTCTACGCCCCTCCTTAAATCCGCACTGTCCACAACATCGTCGTGAAGCAGTGTAGCGGTGTGGATAAGTTCTATCATACCAGCAAGAGAAATTGATTCCTTGCTGCTTTTTGTGCTGAGAAGCCTTGAGCATAGTATCAAAAGAGCAGGTCGAAATCTCTTTCCACCAGAAAAAAGGAGGTGCTCCCCAATTTCAGGAATAAGGCTTACTTCGGAGCTTATATTCCTACGTATTTCAGTTTCTACTTCTTCCAGTTCATGCTGGATTAATGAGAAGGGTTGTGTCATAAAATGAATTAAAAAGGAATGTCATCGTCATCTTCAGGACCTCTGGGACCGTCCTGAACTTGTGGAAAATTATCACCACCTGCGTTATAATCCTT
>JAUWME010000189.1 GCA_030613285.1 Candidatus Zymogenus sp.
TGACACTGCAGATGATCTCAAGACCCCAGTTCATGCCTTCGAGACGATATCGGATGCCCTTGCGGCCGCAAGGGAGTGTGTGGGAGTGGATGGGCGCGTTGTGGTGGCTGGCTCTTTTTACACGGTGGAGGCCGTAGTGAACGAAGTCCGGCGTGGGGGGGATGATTAGTCTTTTCTCTTCCTGAACTTTCTGTTCATGGCAAGTATGAACATGGAGAAAAAACCAGCATCGAAGACAGTTTGGATGTCTTTAATACTTGGGATACATTTACCTGCTTTAACATAGTATGTGAGTTTTATTTTACCAAGTGTGATGGTTTTAGGCTTACCATTAATCCATTACAAAAATTACTATCAAAATAACTTGAAGTATCATCTGGAAGTTGTATTCCTGTTGTGTAATAGATGACACAAAATAAAACCCATAAAACAAAAACCAGCAAAACACTCTTGATGTTTTTTCACTGTTAAGCGAAAAATTTTTGTATAATTTTAGTAAGCCATTAGTTTTAAAAAGGGTTGCCGCAGTTTTTTTAAATAAAAGCAATTTATCTCTTGATTTTTTTCCTCCGATAGTATACATTAACACACTTAATTCAAGCTCATCGCTCATCCAATTTAATTGGAAACGGGTTGGGGGGCTATATAAGTAAGACGCAAAGGAAGAAAGGAAAATATTATAATGGTAAAAAAATTAGTTGATAAAATAAAAGAAACCGAAACTAAAAGTGAAAAACTAATCAAGGATGCCGAAACCGATGCCACTTCAAGAGTTGTCGGATTTGAAAAAGAGAAGGCAAAAAGACTAAAAAAGATAGAAAGTGAAAATATAGCAAAACGAGAAGAACTCGTAAAAGAAGCCGAAGAAAAAGGGAAGGCAGAGGAAACCAAAATCCTCGCCGATGCGCAAGCAGAGATGAATTCCCTAAGGGCAGTCGCCGATAAAAAGAAAGGAGACGCCGTCAAGCTAATCCTAAAGACTCTCAGAGAGGTTGCTGGTAATGCAGGGAGGTAGTAAATTGGCTGTTGGGGGTTGCTGGGGTTGCTGGTAATGTAGAGTCGGTAAATTGAAAATAGTAGTGTTGGTGGTGGACAATAATTGTATTGTCTAACAAATTTATCGTAGCAAGATAAGGTCGTTATAAAGTGAGCATTTCAGAACTCAAAAAAGTACTCATAGCCTTTCATAACAATGAGCGTAGCTCTCTTATGAAACACCTCCAAAAATGGGCTGTAATGGAGATTTCTGAGCTTACCCAGCCTAACGTCGTTGAGACATTTCCCGAACTCACAAGAACCGATTCTGCAAAACTCAACGATCTGGTGGCCCTCACCTCTCAGATAGATTTTGCAATTGGTTTCCTAAAACCATATGAGAAGAAAAAACCAGCATTGGATTTTCTGACTCCAAAAGATATGGAGAGCACCGATGACCTCTCGCTGCTCGCCGAAAAGTATGACACCCAAAACGCCATCGATACAGCCACCCGATTAAATAGAGAAATAGCCGAGATAAAAAACCAGATCGCCAAACTGGAGTCGACGGCAAATACCTTAAAGCCTTGGCTTACCATCAAAGCAAAGATCGAAGACTTGCATGAGACGAAAAATGTCTATCAAACCCTCTTTATGATCTACAAAATGCCCTTCGATACGATTGTTGAAGAGCTAAACAAGGCTGGGGATACCCACGTTATCACGTTGATATTTGAAGGAACGAATTATTCATATTACCATTTTGTATGCCACAAAGAAGATCGCGCAAAATACGATGATGCGCTTTCTCTAATTGAAGCAGAAAAGGATGCGCTTCCAGAGACCTCCGGTACCTTCAAGGATGTCTTAAAAAATATTGAAGGTGAGATTGCATCGCTGAAGAAAAAAGACGAAGAGCTGAAAGCCGAGGCAGAGACACTCGCCGGCGACGTCGATAAACTAAAGGCGCTTTTTGATCATTTCACCATAGAAAAAGAGCGGGAAGATGTCATTGAGATTGTTAGATCTTCCTCCAATGTCTCCTACATGGAGGGGTGGATTCCCACAGAAGTCCTCCCCGATCTAAAAAAGGCCATCAAGGAAAACCTCTCCTTTGTAGAAGTGATGGAGTTTCAGCCGTCAGAGGATGACAAACAGCCAATACTGCTGGAGACAAGTGAGAGAGTGGTCAGTCCATTCCAGATGATCACCGAGCTTTACGGGATGCCCGATCCAAAGGAAGTTGACCCGACGCCGCTGTTGACACCGTTTTTTGCCGTGTTTTTTGGGCTGTGCCTCACCGATGCCGGTTACGGGCTTGTCCTTGTTGGACTTGTGCTGTTCATTATGTTTAGGTTCAAAAACACTCTGGGCAAGACAAAGCTTGTGCGACTGCTCCTCTATGGTTCCATTTCAACAGTGGTTTTGGGCGCCATTGCAGGGGGTTGGTTCGGAATAGATATCACAACACTATCGGATGATTCTCACGTAAAAACATTTATCGAGACGTTTAAGGCCTTTGATCCAATTACAGACACTCTTACCTTTATGAAACTCTGTTTAGCCTTAGGGTTTATCCAAATAAATTTTGGCATTATGATAAGGATGTATAAAAATATCCGAAAGGGGGCGTATGTGGACGCCTTCATGGTGCAGCTGGGGTGGATAGTCTTTCTGAACAGTGCCGCAATACTGGTAGCAAATTTTATGACAGGAGGGGCGTTTCCCGTCTGGGCAACAAAGACTGCCACAATAACTATCATTTCTGCAGTAGTAAGTATTATCTTCTTTGCCGACAGGGAATCTGACAATATCATTATAAGAGTTTTATGGGGATTTTACGCAATCTACGGAAGTACGTCGTACATGGGAGACCTGTTGAGCTACCTGAGACTTCTGGCCCTGGGGCTCTCCACCGGTGTAATCGGGATGGTCGTAAACCTCCTTGCTTTACAAGCCTCCGAAATTCCATACGTGGGATTTGTTCTTGGGGCGTTGATACTCGTTGGCGGCCACACGTTCAACATCGCAATAAACGCACTGGGTGCCTTTGTCCACACAACAAGGCTCCAGTACGTGGAGTTTTTCAGTAAGTTCTACGACGGGGGGGGGAGGGCATTTAAGCCCTTCGGAGTTTCGCCAAAGTACGTCCTCTTAAAAGAGGAGAGAAAATAAAAGGAAACCAGCATCTTTGTTAAAGAGGGTAATACAATATGACCCTTTTTGAAAAATGGATGTTCTTAATTAATCAATAAACTATTGGAGTGTGAATAATGGAAGGAATAGGCGATCTTACACAATATCAATTATTTGTTCTGGCGTTGCCCATTTTAGGGGCGGCAATCTCCGTATTCTTCGGGGGTATCGGCTCTGCCATCGGTATCGGTCTGCCAGCCCAGGTGGCAAATGGTGTATTGGCCGAAGATCCCGATATGTTCGGTAACCTCTTAATCCTTGTGGCCCTGCCCGGTACTCAGGGAATCTATGGCTTTCTGGGGGCGTTTCTAATCCTCATGAAAGCGGGGTTTATCGGTGGAGACTTGACGGCATCTTTAGGCGCTATGACAATGACTCAGGCGTGGATGATTATGATTGCAGGAATTCCCACAGGGCTTGCAGGCTGGATATCCGGTATCAACCAGGGGAAAGTCTGCGCCACAGGCGTAAGCATGGCCGCAAAGCGTCCCGAAGCGATGATGCGGGCTGTCATCTACGGCGCCATGGTGGAAACATATGCTATCCTCGGATTGCTGATTACCATTCTGATGCTAAACGCCATAACTATCGGGTAGTTTAATATGAGACATTTTGAAAGTCTCATTTCGAGGACTAATTTTTAGTCCATAATGCCATAAGGCCGCAAGGTCATAAGGTCAAAAGGATATTAGGTAACGTTATGTCCCTCGACAATATTGTCAAGAAGATCATAGACGAGGCCCAAAAAACAGCCGAGGCTGTAAATAATGGGGCAGATAAAGAACTCGATCGTTTCAGGGCAGAGCTCAGTAGTGAAGAGAAGGAGCTTAAAGGCGACGCAAATAAAAAGGCCAAGGCCGACGCCGCCGAGATCATAAGGAGAAAGAAATCCTCTGCAAATCTTGAGGGGAGGAAACGGATACTGGGCCAAAAAGAGATGATCCTAAACGAGGTCTTCGTCGAGGCAAAGGAGAAACTCCTTAACCTCCCGGTCAATGAATACCTTGAACTGCTGGAGACACTTGTTGTTGAATACGGCGCCACCGGTGACGAGATTATTATGTTCTCCGAAGACGACGCCTCACGACTAAAAAGTGAGTTGAAGGCATGGACAAAAGAGCTAAACGAAAAGCTCAAGAAAAAGGGTCTTAAAGGGGAGATAACAGTTTCAAATGAGTCCAGAGAGATTGAAGGCGGTCTAATCCTCTCAAAAGGACGGACAGAAATTAATATCAGCTTTGAAGTACTCCTTTCGGAGTTGCGGCTCTCTCTGGAGGGAGAGATAATGAATATTCTGTTCGGCTAATATTAGATTTTTAATTTTTTTCAATTGGTTACTACCGCTTTATGACAAAGATCGGCATAGACCTTGATTACAACATCCTCTTCGGCGACTGGAAATGGGGAAATGACCAAAGATACGCCTACGCAACGGGATTTTTGCGTTCCATAGAAGTTCGTCTCATAACGCCGGATCGTTTTGTGCGCCTTGCCGAGGCCAGAGGCATAGAAGAGATATTCTCCATGCTTGGAGATACCGATTATGCTAAATCCTATCAGGAAGACATCGGAGGACTCTATGCCTTTGATGTAAATCTTGTCCTGAAAGAAGAAGAGGAGAGGGTAAAAGGGATAATCGACCAGTTGACCCAAGACAAAGAAATTACCGACCTGCTGTTTTTGCGAAACGACTTTTTCAACCTGAAACTTGCACTAAAAGAAATATACGGAGAGAAGGAGCAGGGTAAGGCATATTCATCACTGGGGCTTATCTCGCCAATAACGATTTTTCAGGAGGCGAAAGACCCC
Organism: Candidatus Zymogenus sp.; assembly: GCA_030613285.1. GTDB lineage: Bacteria > Desulfobacterota > Zymogenia > Zymogenales > Zymogenaceae > Zymogenus. The sequence continues at coordinate 4,981 of JAUWME010000189.1, forward strand.
GATATCTCAAAAGAGCTGCCATATTATCTAAAGGCAGCTGCGATGGAAGCCAAAATGATCTACGAAGATTCAAAAAGCCCTATGGATATCGATCTTGTAATTGACAGGGCCATGTATAGATACATCATCAAAAAAGTAAAAGATGCGAAACTCCTCTTCTTCTATAAACTCCTGACGCTGGAAGTGGATACCACAAATATCCTTACTTTTTTCCGGGCAAGATGGTTGGATGAACCACAGTCGGTTTTTAACCAAGGTTTTATCGAGGACGGCGGAATCCCCATAGAGTTTTTTGCCGACCTATACCTTAGAGAATTGGAAGGTATCGAGACGATTTTCTCCAACACCGAATACAGGGACCTCGTGGGAGACGGAGTACCCTGTCTCAAAAGTGAAAACTCCTTCTTTCGTT
>JAUWME010000208.1 GCA_030613285.1 Candidatus Zymogenus sp.
GTCCTTGAGCTTGGGATTTGGGTGGACCTTGGGGAGGTAACTGTGGGGAATATCGGCTCGCCCAAAAGAATGGAATATACAGCCATTGGTGATGCGGTGAATCTTGCTTCACGCCTTGTGGACAAGGCGGGTCCGGGAGAAATCCTTGTCACCTCCGAGGTCAATTCAAGGATAGCAGAGATTATCTTCACCAAAAAAGTCGAGAAGAAGATTAGGGTTAAGGGGAAAAGGGGCCAGGTGCAGGTATATCGGGTTACTTGGCGCGATTGATGAAAAAAGAAAGAGGGATTGAAGAATTTTTAGCGGCTGCTCTTCCGAGGGTATCCAAACCGGGAAGATATATTGGTGGAGAGGTAAATTCTGTTTCTGGGCCTCCGGGAGAGGGTGATATCAGAATCGTCCTTGCATTTCCGGAGGTCTATGAAATTGGGATGAGCCACAAGGGGTTGTCCATTATTTATTCGGTTCTAAACTCCATCGACGGCGTTCATGCCGAAAGAGTCTTTGCGCCGTGGCCGGACATGGAGGCCAAGATGAAAGAAAACCATGTCGAACTTTTCTCCCTTGAGACAAAGACCCCCCTGATCAATTTTGACATCATCGGCTTCTCCTTGATGTACGAGCTTACCTACACAAACGTCGTAAATATGCTAATGCTTTCTGGCATTCCCTCACTTTCTGTAGATAGGGACAACTCGTACCCTTTGATAATTGCAGGTGGCGCAAAGTCTATGAACCCTGAGCCTGTTGCAGAGATATTTGACGCTGTGGTGGTGGGTGATGGGGAGGAGGCGCTTCTCGATATTGTGGAGGGGTCAAAGGGGATTGGGTTTGATGGTGCTGTGAGAGACAGCCTCCTCTCTGCCCTTGGGGATATCGAAGGCGTTTATGTTCCCCGCTTCTTTGAGCCAAAATACAAAAAATCTATAGAGAAGGGTGGAAAAAATGAGGAGATTTTTTCTGGAATGGTCTTCACCGCGGGGAAGGGAGAAGGAGTAGCCGTAAATTGCGAGGGTGTGGAAGATCATCGAGTAAAGCGACGGATTTTAAAAGATATCAACAGCGATTCTACTCTCAAATATTTTAATGCTCCTCCTGTGATTCCCAATGTCAAGGCCATCCACGACCGCGTCAGTGTAGAGATCACTCGTGGGTGCAGCCGGGGGTGCAGGTTCTGTCAGGCGGGATATGTCAATCGGCCGGTCAGAGAGAGATCTGTCGATAACGTTTTGGCCATTGCGACAAAAGACCTCGCTTTTACCGGCATGAGTGATGTGTCGCTCCTCTCTCTTTCTGCAACTGATCATTCAAACATTGCATTGATGATGAATACATTGGTGAAAACCCTGACGGATGATGTCGGTGAGAGGCGTGTTGCCCTCTCGGTGCCGTCGGTTCGGGTGGATACTTTGACCGAAGAGATAATCGAAGAGATTAAAAAAGTGAGAAAGACAGGGTTTACAATTGCGCCGGAGGCGGGCAGCCAAAGATTGCGAGACGTCATCAACAAAAACATCACTGAAGATGAGATTGAACAGACCGTGGATAGAGTTTTTAAGGCTGGATGGAAGCTCATAAAACTCTACTTTATGATTGGCCTCCCTACGGAGACGGATGAGGATATCGAGGCACTGATTGATCTGGTCAGGAAGATTACGAAGAAGATAAATATTTTAAGGGGATCAGGGGGAAGGGGTTCAAGGAGGAAAGGTTCAAGGGGTTCAAAGGGGAACAATGTAAATGTGGCGATTTCGACATTTGTTCCTAAGCCCCACACCCCCTTTCAGTGGGAACCATTTATTGGTATTGACGAGATTAAGAGAAAGCAAGCGATGATTCGCTCTGCTCTCTTTAGAGAGAAAATTAAGCTCAAGTTTCATGACCCCCGGATGAGCCTTGTGGAGGCCGTCTTTGCCCGGGGCGACAGGAGGCTTATTGATGTGGTTATAAGGGCATCCAAGTTGGGCGCTCGGTTTGACGGGTGGACGGAGCACTTTGACTTTGGACTCTGGGAGAGGGCCTTCTCGGATTTGGGGTTGGATATGAATGAGTTGGCCGGGTTTGTTCCGGATGGGGGCACTTCTCTTCCTTGGGATCATATCGATACTAAGATTGACCGGAAATTTCTCCTCAATGAATATATGATGGCCCATTCGGCTGATTCTAATATTGTCACCCCAGATTGTGTGAGGGGGGGGTGCACTAACTGTGGTGTCTGCGGGGATGGGATCTCCAACGTCCTTGGAGAGGAGATAACAACGCTTTCGGTCAAGGCTTCATCTTCGGGGCTGGGATATCTAATTCAAGATCAATATCAAGAGCAGGAGAAAGAGATATTGCGTCTAAAATATCTCCTTTATTACTCAAGGAGTGGAAACCTCCGTTTCTTGAGCCACCTCGAAACCGCCTCGGTGATTATAAGGGCGCTTGCCAGGGCAAAATTTCCCCTGCGATTTAGTGAGGGGTTTAACCCAAAGCCGAGGATAAGTTTTCGGGGGGCACTCCCCGTTGGGGTGGAGGCTATGGCAGAGCCACTTATCGTTGAGCTTGCCCACAAAATAGATATTGACAAGATGGTGTTAAATATGAACGAGACGCTGCCTGCGGGAATTGAGATAGTCTTTGCAGAGGGCCCTGTTGAGAATATTAAGGACGCACTTTCAAAGATTTCGGATCCAACATATCAAATCTCCCTTAACGGAAGTGGTATTACTACTGAATCTGAAGTCAGTAGTATAAACGCTTTTTTAAAAAAGGATGAGGTTTGGTACGAATTCATTGGGGAGAAAAAAGACAAACGCATTAATATCAGGCAGTATGTTGAGGATATTGAGATTTTGGAAAATGGGGAGGGTTTTAGGCTCAAGATGAAAAAGATCAACGGCTCTTCCCCCAGCCCATTTAAAACAATTTCAATGATCTTCGAAATTCCAGAGGAGGAGGCGAGATCGTTTTTGGTGGTAAAAGAGGGGGAATTTACCCAAAAACCGTAACGATAATCGTTTTAAACAATTTTCTACATGAAATAACAGAGTGATTTAAAGATGGTAAAAAGTATAATTTTAAATTCGCATCCCTGGGAGACCCGGGCGGCGGTAACCGAGAACGGTATATTAACCGAGCTTTTTATTGAGCGGGCGAAGGGGCTTGGGGTGTCCGGTAATATTTACAAAGGAAAGGTGGAGAGGGTTCTTCCTGGGATGGGGGCAGCATTTGTGGATATTGGGCTTATGAAGTCGGCTTTCCTTTACGTTGGCGATTTCTATGACAATTTTAAAGCATTGGAGGGGCTTGAGGGGAGGGATGGCAAAAAAATAATCAAGGGTCGTGAGCATTTGGATGAAGAAGAGCATTCTTCCTTTGAAACCAACGGAATGTTGATTGAGGGGGTGGTTAAAAGGGGGCAGGATGTGCTGGTTCAGGTTGTGAAGGAACCCCTTGGTGGAAAGGGGGCCAGGGTGACATCTCACATCTCGCTTCCCGGAAAATATCTTGTTCTTCTTCCAACTGTGGATCGAGTTGGGGTTTCCCGACGTATCGAAGACGAAGAACAGAGAAGCCGATTGAAAACCCTTATGGAAGAAATTAAACCCCAGGGGGTTGGTTTCATTGTCAGGACTGCGGGTTGGGGCAAAAGCGAGGGTGAAATTAAGGAGGATATGGAGTTCTTGTTGAAGCTTTATGAATCACTTTTGAAGAAAAAGGAGAAAGCATCCGCCCCTTCGTTGATCCACCGAGAACTTGATTTACCGCATCGTCTGGTCAGGGATTTCCTTACCCAGGATGTGGGCCTTTTTGTGGTGGATTCCAAACAAGAATTTAAAATCCTTTTGGAATTTGCCAACAACTTCTTGCCGGAGGTGTCAAGAAAGATCGAATATTTCAGCGGAAATAATTCGATCTTTGACCAGTCCGGACTTGAGATGGAGATAAAGCGGGCTCTGGACAAAAAAGTTTGGTTAAAATCGGGAGGATACATAATAGTTGAGATTACAGAGGCCCTAACCGCCATTGATGTCAATACCGGACGTTTTGTTGGCAAGAGGGATTTGGAGGACACGATTTTTAGGACAAACTTGGAAGCCGTAAAGGAGATAGCATATCAGCTGAAGCTCAGAAATATCGGTGGTCTGATTATCATAGATTTAATTGATATGGAAAAAGCTAAGAATCGGGAAAGGGTTTATTCCGCACTGGAGGATGCTCTCAAATCGGACCCCAAAAAAACAAATATTTTGAAAATCTCGGAGCTTGGTTTGGTGGAGATGACAAGAAAAAGGACGAGGGAAAGTTTGATTCACGCCCTAACGGATTTATGTCCGTATTGTGAGGGGCACGGATATGTGAAATCAATGAGGACTGTTTGTTATGAGATATTTCGTGAGCTTATCAAGGACGCAAAGGGGAGTAGGTCTAAAAAAATAGTAATTATGGTAAATTCGGATGTGGCTGGTCTCCTTTACGATGAGGAGCAGGAGCAACTTCTGGAATTGGAGGAGTATCTCGGCACCAGAGTTGCAATTAAGAATGTCCCCCATCTGCATGTTGAAGAGTATGATATTACCTATTTGTGAGGAATGTCGGTTTTTTACAAATGGAGTAAGAGCTTTTGTGCTGAAATAATCGTTTTGGGCGGAGAGAAGAATTTAAAGCAAGGTGTGGAGCGAGGAAAATCGTAGCAATTGCTTGATATTTGCAGTATTTGTCATTAATAGCGAGCATACCGAAAATATACTCCAATAACTAAAAGTAGCTGGTAATATTCACTCCTAACTATCCTTGCAAAATGGAAGAGTTTGTCCTATTATGATATTAGCACTCACGATGGTTGAGTGCTAATAAATTTTGTTGGCAACTTCCTTAAAATATCGAAAACAATCGAAATATAAGGGAAGAGTTTTTAGTTTGATATAATTTTCTCAAAAAGGAGACGAAAGATTATGAAGATCAGACCCC
>JAUWME010000279.1 GCA_030613285.1 Candidatus Zymogenus sp.
TGACACGACACTCCCGACGTTTGTTTGTCCACGGGTTGGTCAATGACGTGGCAATCGGGCGCTAAATGCAATGACAGGCTAAAACAAAACCGGGGTTGCCACTATTTTTTGGAAAAATATTTTAGGTTTGAAATGACAATATTAAAAAAGGACAAGACAGTTAAAGAGAATAAAAGGGAGTGGAAAAAGAGGAAGATTAGTATCATTCTTGTTTTGATTTCTCTCCTTATGATGTTCAATGCTCAGATGCTGACTGCACAGATATTAATTGCACAAACGGCCCCCGAAGAAAAAAGCAAACGCCCCGGAGTGATGGTTGTTCCATCCACAAGTACTGAACAAGTAAATAGTTTGGGGAGAGTCACTCCTGCGACTACACCCTCAATTTCAGTAGAGATCGCCCTGATAAATGCCTGCGGGGGTTACACAACCGAAATTGGAAAAGACCTTTTGGGGGCCGCAAAAAAGAAATTGTCAGCGGCCGGGCTAAAGGTCAGAGAAGACAGTGTGGTAAAACCGATGACTGTATCCATCTGGCGATTTAAGACATACATCCACTATTACCCAGGGGACGAGGCCGCCTATAATGCAGTCAGAAATGTCCTGGGCGTGGGCGAGGGGGTCAAAGACAACACACTTTTCAAGGGATATATGAAGGTCATACTTGGTATTGATGTCGTTTCAAAGCTCCTTGATGATGGAGGTCAAGCGCCGTCCATCTATCTATTAAACGCTACAGGAAGGGGTGACGCCCCGATGTCCTTTATTGAGGACCTTTCGGATGCGGTTTCTACTCTTGATATTAATATTGATGTTGGATCCATTAGGTTGTTTGAGGCAGGAAAAGCGATGGGTGGAACCGCCGAGACCACCGTGGTCTACTATCCTGTGGGGGCGGGTGATGTCGCTGAGAAGCTTGTCGCAACTATCGGAAACGGCAGTGCCAAAGTGTTGGATGCTGGCGATATCTTTGTTGTACTTGCTCCCGATTATGCCGAGGAAGAGTTCAAGGCCATCCCCGATTGGGAGCCGAGAGCCGATGAGACGTATGAGATAATTATCCACAAGACGAGGTTTATTATAGAGGTGAAGGATTCCAACGGGATTGTCGTTTGCGAGTTTCCCATCTCCATTGGTTCAAACCCGGATTTTGCGGACAAGAAGATGGTTGGGGACTCCCGAACGCCTGAGGGGGATTTCACGGTATCCAATATTCATTCAAGCTCGGAATGGCGCTTCAAAAATATTGATCTTGCCTACGGCCCATATTTTATAAGGCTCAAAACTCCCGGCTGGACGGGGATTGGTATCCACGGCACTAATGAGCCGTATCTTTTGGGGGCGCCCATTTCTCACGGGTGCATAAGGTTAAACAGTAAAAACATTGTGAAATTAAAAAATGCGGTGAAAGTAGGGACGAAGGTGGTGATTGTACACTGATGGTGGTAATGTTTTGGTGGGATGGATGATTTTTATTTGAAGCCCCGTTGAAAGTCAAGCATAGAGACAACTTGGACAGGTTGGGCAATCGGTTGTAAAGTAATTGTAAACTGAAATTTTAAAGGGAAAAGATGTCTGGGATTATAGACAAAAATGCTAAAGTAAATATAAAAGAGAATATCAAAATAAAAATGGCAGCTGTGACAGACGTAGGCAGGGTCAGGGAGAGAAACGAGGACAACTACTTTTATATAACGATGAAACCTGAAGAAGTCCGCCCGCCGGGGGTCAGGGCTGTTGCCGTTGTTGCCGATGGAATGGGGGGGCACGTTGGGGGAGAGGTGGCCAGCGGTACCGTTGTGAGACTTATCGGAGGTTCCTTTCTTACCGAAGACGGCTGGGGGCTCTCGAAGTTTGGAGACAACATCGAAGATGCTATAATGAACCTTATCCGTGAGGCGGATAAACGCGTCAAATCCATAGGTCAAGGGGGAGAAAAACCCCCAGGCACTACATTGACCGCCGCCTTCATCATCGGAAACAGGGCATACATCGGGCACATAGGTGACAGCAGGGCCTACCTCATACGGGGCAATACGATTAATGCAGTTACAGAAGATCACTCCCTTTTGGGCCAGCTCATAAGAGAGAGGAAAATCGACCCTGCAGATGCCAAGGACTTTAAGGGAAAGAACGTCATCACACGGGCCATCGGTGCGGGAAGCAGCCTAAAGGTTGACAGGCCGGCATTAGTTGAATTTCGTCGAGGCGACATTCTCCTCCTTTGTTCCGACGGCCTCTGGGACCTTGTTTCCGATGAGGAGATATTGGGTACAATCCACCGTGAGAGGTCGCTGAAGAGAGGAGTCAATAGGCTTGTGAGCCTTGCCAATGAGGGTGGTGGTGATGACAATATAACGGTTGTGGCTGTAGAATTTGGGAAATTAAAGCGGGATCGCAAATTTGCCGAGTCTCTTATTGGTTTGGGGGCCGATGTTGACGATGTCGATGATGTCGAAAGTGTTGAAGATGGTGAGATTACTAAGGTCATAAAAGTTGGCGCTATTAAAGATAATGTAGATGATGGAGATGATGGCGAGATCACCAGAGTCATTAAAGTTGGTGCTGCAAAAAATATTGTTGACGATGGTGAAATTACTAAAGTTATTAAGGTTGGTGCTATTGGAGATGTTGATGATGGCGACGATGGCGATGTTGTTGAAGATGGTGGAATTGTTGAAATTGATGATAAGTACGAAATTATCAATGTTGCCGGCAAAAAGAGTAAGTCCAAGTTGAGTATCCCCACCCTCGTTGCAATTGTAGCCGTGGGAACAATCTTGACAATTTTGATGTTTGCAGGAATCTGGTTCGGTTTTGAGTCGGTTGTTGATAACTATAAGGATAAGGAAGTGACTCCGGAGGTGGAGAGCGGGATTGAGGTGGTAATCCCCGACGACGGCAAGGGCGAGACCGGGGAGAAGGACGACCAGAAGATGAGGATTGAAGAGACGGAAGTGAAGGAGTCCCGGCCCATAATAAACCTCCCGGAGGATCAGTTTGACTAATCCCCTTTTGGCCCCGCCACTGTGTAGATTGATGGATTGATCAATTGATCAATGGGGGGGCAGACTGATAGATATGTCTGGTGATAGAATATAAGTCTTTAGCAGCCAATACCCTTGGTCTCGCTCCGGTCATTTTTTCTTCAATTCAGATTCGACTCCCAAAACACGCCTTTCCAAAGAAAGCCTCCAAATCCTCTCACCTTCCACAAGTTCGTTCAACTCCCTTAGGCTGCCCAGCTCTATCTCAACCTCCAGTGCTTTGAGTGTCACCTCCATATATTCAATGGCGATGTTGGACACAATCATCTGTTGCTGGTAGAGTGTTCCCACCGCTGTCATTTCATCCACAATACCCCTTGTCAGTATCGGGCCGGGGACAGCAAAGAATATGGCGATATGTATCGGCATATAGATGATTAAGAGAATAATTGAAAACCTAAAGACTTTTAATCCCATAAGGACCTCCCGTTTGTTGCTGTTGATGCATTTACTTACTCTCTTGAGTTTACGGTAAAGGGCCTGTTTTTATCAAAAATATGAATGGTAGGCGAATTTTTTTGTAAGATTTTGGCTTTTTGCGTAGGTGTTTGGACTCAATGGCGGGGTGATGTGTGGGTTTCGGTTTTGTCTACTTTCAATATCATTTGTAAATTGAGACGATCAATTAATCAGCTTGACATATTATGCTCTAACCATCTTCGAACATTTGGTGCTGACGATATGAATCGTAGACCTTGAGCCTGAAGTCGACGAGATATCTTGGGATTTCGTATTTTTCGGAGATGTCTTCGCCCCGTTTGATGTCGATTTCAAGGTGTTTTGTAGGAATTATGGCAACTGCTGCAATAGCCGAGGCCTCCCGCTCTATTTTGTTGTTGACGCCAATGGCATTATAATAGTGGTATCCACCGGGATGATATTTGTGGTGGAAATATTCGTGGAAGCCGACAAATGTCTTGTGTCCTGGGAAGATACTTCTATTTATTACGATGAAAGGTTGCTCATCCATCATGAAGTACCAACCTCGGGCTGGCATTTTGTGTTCAAAGGTGATGATGCCATCTCTCTGGCAGAGGTCTTCAAAGTCGGCGTAGGTTAGAGGTCTTTCGTTGTATCCGGGGATTTCGGCGTTTAATTGTGTAATGATTTTGTAGATTAAGGACATGACTTTTCTATAAAACCGATTTGTTGCGAGGCGAATCCAACACTATATTGCGACAGCCTATGTAATAATTCTCTTTACAATATTCATGTGCTCAAAATTCGGAG
>JAUWME010000056.1 GCA_030613285.1 Candidatus Zymogenus sp.
GAGATTAAATCTCCATAAGCTGGCCACCGTCAATGTTGATGGCCTGGCCCGTAATGTAGCGGGCCTCGTTTGATAGTAGGAAGGCGACAAGGTCAGCGACCTCCAAGGGTGTTCCAATCCTCTTTAACGGGATCGATTCTTTTTCATCGGCTATTACCTTGTCGATATCTTTATTTAATATCTTTGATTCCAATTCCCAGCCCCACTGCTCCAAGTCGGTGTCGATTTGACCGGGGCAGATTGCATTTGCGCGAATTCCGTTGTTGCTTACCTCATGGGCAAGTACCTTTGTGAGCATTATAATGGCCGCTTTTGAGACACAGTATGCGCCTACGAAGGGTCTGGGCCTCTTTCCGGCCCGGGATGCGGTGTTTACAATGGCAGCGCCCTCATTTGTCATGAGGGGAAGCATCTGCCTGATGACGTATAACGTGCCGTTTAGCGTGATGTCGATGGTTTTGTGCCACATGGCAAGATCCATGTACTGCAAAAACTGGGGGGCGGGGGCAGCGCCGGCGTTGTTGACGAGGAAATCAAGGTGGCCGAACTCACTCTTGATAAAGGCCGCGCCCTTTTCAATTGTGTCCATGTCGGTAACGTCCATGACAAGGGAACGACCGCCGATTTCAGCAGCAAGTCCCTTTAGCTCTTCCTCACTGCCAATTCTGGTGTAGTCTTTGGCCCCTATATCTTTGCAGACATCCGAGATGATGACGGTTGCTCCGTGGTCTGCCAACCGCTTTGCAATCCCAAACCCGATCCCGTTTTTCTTCCCAGAACCGGTGACAAGTGCAACCTTTTCCTTAAAATCGTACATAGTATTTCCTCTGTTTTAACTGTGACTAAAACTCTCGGTAGTTGACTTTGGTAATTTACTTCAGCAATTGACTTTAACGTAGTGCAGTATTAGAAGATGGCCAGATCTTAAAAATTAAGATTTGGTTTCCTTTCTGTTTTCGAGGCTCATTCGAATTATTCCCACCAGTGCATCAATCTTGCTCTCAATCTCCTTTTCGATTTCTGCATCTTCTACCTCAAAATATTCCCCCAGTCGAATCCGATAATGCTCTGAAACCACTGAAATCATAAGGATGACATAAAGGCTGTTGATGATAAATGCCACCATCTTGATGTCAATATCCGGTCTTATGATTCCATCGCTGATTCCTTTTTTCAATGCATTCTTGTAGTAGTCGGCGGTGTGTTTTTCCACCTTGAGGGTCAGCTTTTTTGCAAAGTCTTCCATCCCGGAAGTTGAGATGTTGGCGTAAAGTTGGGCGTACTCCCTGTTTTCTATTACGAACTTTAGCCCCTGCAAAAAGATAGATTTTAATTGATCAAAAAAATTCATGCTATGATCAATTATAGAGTCGATGTTCTTTCGTGATTCTGATATTGCGTGGGTGGATACGGTAAGGTAGAGGTCTTCTTTGTTTTCAAAGTAGTCGTAGAGGGAGCCTTTGGAGATGTTGGCGTCTTTTGCAATCTCGCTCGTGTTGGCTTTTGCAAAGCCGTCTCTGGCGAAGATCTTTGCTGCAGAGATGTAAATTCGCTGGCGTTTGTCGTCGCTTATGACGTTAAAAGTTTCTCTTGGCATGACTATAAACAGATAAAGTGAATTAAAAGTGTTTACTGACTAAACCAATTTATCTTGCTACTGCTCGAACAATTTCCAATGTCCGCCCCAAATAATTATAGATTCAACTGTTTCCAAAGATGACTAACCTAAATGTTGACCAATCCCAAGATAACCATTCCAAACGTTGTGTCCGATGCAAATGTTGACCAATCCTACAAAAGAATCTGACCCTAAATAATGGCTGATTCCCCCAGACTGTGAACAATCTACATGCTGATCAGCTCCAAAAGTGTCAAACTTTAGTAAGTGGTTGAATTGACTGACCGCCCAGTCGGTAGCGAGTATGATGTTATATAAAAAGAAAAGTGATGTCAAGAAAATAATGGTAAATGTGGTTAAAAAGTTTGAATACTTAGAGTGAGGTTGCTCTTTAGTGGATTTGGTGGCGGGGCTATTGATTTGTCTCGATTAAGTTAAGAGTATTAGAAAATTACTGTGTTTGAGAAGATTGAAATGCCTGTTGGTGGCTTTTGTAGCGATTATTTTTGTTTGACACGTTATTTAAGAATATCGCCGCGTCGTTCATAAGTCTAACGACTTGTTCTCTCCTCGCAATGATATTAAAGGGCGCCATCCCGCAGACAGGCTGGAAGTCTGTCCTACTCCTCGCAATGGCAGAATTTTACGTTTTTTGTTGTAATACCAGTTTACTTATTTCTGTCATTACAGGACAGCCCGTTACAACTTGAACTTTTCGCCGAGGTAGATTTCTCTTGCTTTTTTGTTTTTTGTGATCTTTTTTGGGGTTCCGTCAATTAAAATGCTTCCCTCGTTGAGGATATAGGCGCGGTCGCAGATTCCGAGGGTTTCGCGGACGTTGTGGTCTGTTATAATAATCCCGATGTTTAGCTTCTTTAAGGACAAGATGATGTTTTGGATGTCGTTTACAATAATCGGGTCAATTCCAGAAAACGGCTCGTCGAGCAGGATAAACTTTGGTGAGATTACAAGCGCTCTGGTTAACTCGACTCTGCGGCGTTCACCGCCAGATAGTGAGTATGCCTTATTTTTTGCAAGGTGGGAGATTTTAAGATCGTCCAGAAGTTCTTTACATCTTTCTTCCCTTTCGGCCTTTGTCAATGGAAGGGTTTCAAGGATGGACATGATGTTTTCTTTGACGGTCATTTTTCTGAAAATAGAAGCTTCCTGGGGGAGGTATGTGATACCGCTTCTTGCCCGCATATGCATGGGAAGATCGCCGATGTCTTCATCGTTTAGGAAAATTTTGCCAGAGTCCGGCTTTATAATACCGATGATCATATAAAAGCTGGTGGTTTTTCCTGCGCCGTTTGGACCCAGCAATCCCACAATCTCCCCAGATTCTACTAACAGGTTTACATTGTTAACGACTGTTCGTCCTTTGAAGGCCTTGGTCAAGTCGTTGACTTCGAGTGTGTGTTTATTATTATCGCTCAATTAGAACTCTTCCTCCTTAGGATAGATTGTAAGATGTGCCCTGTTTTTTTCATTACTGGTAACGATGCTTTTGTTCGTGGTGAGATCGTAGGTAATTGCATCACCCTTCACCATGTCATCGCCGCGCCAGACAACTGGGTTCCTTGTTAAAGAGAGCTTGTTATTTTTGTAATCGAATACAAGCTTGCCGCAAGTGGCGGTCATTTCTTTTTGCTTTAGCTTTACATTGCCCACCGCCACAATTTTTGAGACACCCCCATTTTCTCCGTCCAAATAGACCGTGATTGCGCCAGCAGTGAGCGTTGCCCCCTCATAGGTAACGTGTGCTCCTTTGCCAAAACGAATATAAGATCCTGTGCGGTTGCCATAAAAATTTCCTGACCTGATGTGCAGGGGACTATCAAGAGAGGAAACAGTATCAAATCCGCCGATAGAGTCTTTTTTTTCTTCCTTCTTCTTGTCTTTATCCTTCTTTTCTTCGTCTCCTTTTTTTGTAAGGTCAGCAACTACGTTTGAATGGACATGGAGCTCTTCTTTGGCGAGGTTAAACGTAAGTCCCTTTCCTGTAAAATTCATTTCTGGGCCTGAGGCCACAACTGGGGAATCGGTGGTGATTTCATCGGTCTTGGTTGAATAGTTAAGAGTATCTGTCTCAAGTTTATATTCATCTGCGAATGACACAACAACATTGTCTTTAATGACGATATTTTTTGCTTTATTATTGAGACTTCCAGTATCTCCCCTTAGTTTGAGTTGGTATTCTTCTTTGTAAAAGAATGTGACCATGATTTTGTCAAATGTTGTTCTCTCTTCATCCTTATAAAACTCAGCATTGCCGGCCTCAATCTCCAAGATGACCTTGCCGTCCTTAGATTCGGTATGCTTTAAACCCTTGGCCTCAATGGTGGCCCTGTCCTTTGCAGGTTTAGACATCTCCTCTATTATAGCTGGCTCTTCTTCTTCTCCTGTATCTCGGAAAATGAGCGCCCCAACAATCCCGACTGCGATGAGTATTGCCACAATGCCCAAGATTAGTCTTGCTTGTTTCATATCAATTTTATCCAATATGTATTTTATATATTTTATGTTATTTCCTTATCTTTTATACCACGTTAAAGGGAAAAAAGGAAACAAAAATTTGGATTAAACTTATAAATTAAATAGTTCTATTGAATTTGTTATTGATTGACATACCTTGGTACCTTTTAGTATTATAGTAATATGGAGCAAATCTCTATAACCGATGCCAGAGCAATGGCTCAAGAGGTGGCGTCCCACTATCCGTCACCCCTTTTTTATAAGGAATGCGAGGCTGATACAAAGTTGTCCGAGTCAATTTACAATTCCGATGGGATTGTGCTAATGTTTAGAAAATATCTTGAGGGGCTGGGGGACGATTTTGGCCACGGGCTTTTGCATTCGGGGCTTGTGGCTGTGGATGCCGGGTCGATTGTGGCGATGGAGCTTGACAATACTGTACTTGGGAAAAACCGACTGATTGTCATTGCCCAAATTGCTGGGCTTTTGCACGATATAAAGAGAAAAGAGAGAGACCACGCCATTAAAGGGGCCGAGGAGGCCAAGAGGCTTTTGAGGGATACGGAACTTACGGATGAGGAATCGGATTTTGTTGTTGTTGCCATCGCCAACCACGAGGCTTTTCAGGAGGAGCAGAAGATTACTAACAAAAATGGTCGTCTCGTATCAGACGCACTGTACGACGCCGATAAGTTTCGGTGGGGGCCGGATAATTTTACCACGACCCTCTGGGATATGTTGAACTTTGGAAACATTGATATTAAGTTGTTGCTTAACGGCTATCAGAATGGGATGGAGGGGATAAAACGGATAAAGGATACATTTAGAACGGTGACTGGGAAAAAATACGGCCCGGAATTTATTGAGATTGGGCTTGAGATGGGAGAGGAGATCTACGAAAACTTGATTAAATTGGTTAAAATGGGAGGGGATAGCGCTTGATAGAGATAAATGAGCTTGTAAAAGATTATGGGAAAATTCGGGCGGTGAACAACCTGAATCTCAAAGTTGAAAAAGGGGAGTTCTTCGGTTTTCTTGGCCCCAACGGGGCGGGAAAGACCACCACGATAAAGATCATGGCGGGGCTGTTAAAACCCACATCAGGAGTGGTCAACCTTGGAGGTTTTGACATTGGGACGGATATGTTTAAGTCAAAGAGCATCTCCTCATACATTCCCGACAGACCCTTCCTCTACGAAAAGCTGACGGGGAGGGAATTTTTGCGTTTTGTTTCGGGTCTCTACAGGATGGATGAAATCGACACCGCAAAAAAGACCGAGGAGCTAATCGAGACTTTCTCTATGGCCGAGTGGATTGACGACATGGTCGAGGGCTACTCTCACGGGATGAAGCAGAAGCTCGTTATGGCCCAGGCCCTCATTCACGATCCTGAAATTATCATTGTTGACGAGCCGATGGTGGGGCTTGACCCCAGAAGCATTAAGCTTGTAAAGAAGATATTTAAAGGTCTTGCCAAAAGTGGTGTAACAATTTTTATGTCCACCCACACCCTAAGTCACGCCCAGGAGATGTGTGACCGCATTGGGATTATCCACAGGGGTAACCTCATAGCCATAGGGACGATCAATGAGCTGATGAAAACGGCGCATACAAAGAGGATGGAGTTGGAGGAGATATTCTTTGTCCTCACAGAAGAGAGCAGTGATGAGAAGTGATAGACTTTTTATCTGAAAATAGACAACAAACAGTGTAAACGGTTTTTTGAGGAATGGGTTCACCCCTAATATGATTGAATGGGGGTCTCCAATATTATCGAATGACGACGAATGGCTTTTGAACGACAATATAAATGAAAAAAATATTCCTGATATGGTTGATCAAACTGCGGTCAACCTACAACGACCTTAAGAGAATGAATCGAGAAAAGGCGTTCAAACTCGTCCTGTTTTCCGGTGCCGGCCTTTTCTTTATCATATTTGTACACTACTTTTTCCTGAAAATAGTCAGATATGTTTTAAGCCCCGAATTCGGCATTGAGCTTGTGGGGGATGTTCTGATTACACAGCTTCTTTCCATGATAAACCTCACCCTTTTTTCGGTACTTGTCTTTTCAAACATCATAGCTTCCCTCTCAACGCTCTACATCTCAAAGGACTTAGACCTCCTTCTATCATCTCCTATAAAACACTCTGAGGTCTATGTGGCAAAATTTTTTCAGAGTGTCGTCAACAGCTCGTACATGGTGCTCGTCTTTGGGCTTCCAATATATTTTGCCCTTGGTCGTGCCTTTGGAGAGGGGATGAAATACTACCTCGTTATGGTTTCAATGTTTATCCCATTTGTTATTATACCGGCGTCCATGGGAATTCTATTCACCATGCTCCTCATGCGTTTTTTTCCGGCCAAGAGGACTTACCAGATATTCACATTCATGGGGATGATCTTTGCCGCTGGCCTAATCATCTTCTTCAGGTTTCTGAGGCCGGAGACTCTCTATCGGGATATCACAGATACAGCGCAGCCGGTTTTTTTCGATCTTCTGGAAACTATGAAAGTCCCCCAGTACCAGTTTCTGCCATCCACGTGGTTTACCCACGTAATTAACGACATGGTGGGAATTGAGAGCAATGTCTTTTGGCCAAACATATTGTTGCTCGTCTTTAGCGCGGTCATCTCCTTTGTTGCGGTATATTGTATTGCCAAGCGGATCTACTTTTCTGGGTTTTCCCAGGCCTTTGAGAGTAAGAAACGGGGCAGGCAGATGGATATCTTCAGGTTTTCGGTTTTTGACAGGTCGTTTAGATATTTTGAAACGCCCCAGAGGGCCGTACTTATAAAAGACCTGAAGACCTTTTTCAGAGATCCCACCCAGTGGTCTCAAATATTTCTCCTTGTTTCGCTCATCTTTATCTACCTCTTCAGTATACAGAGCATCCCCGCCGACACACTGTTTCTAAAAAACTTGACGTCGTTTCTAAATCTGGGACTTGCGGGGTTTATTATCTCCGCCCTTGCTGTGCGTTTTGTTTTTCCCACCACAAGCCTTGAGGGTGATGCCTACTGGATAATATTTTCATCACCTCTTTCGGTAAAGAAATTTTTGTGGGGGAAGTTTATCGTCTTTGTTATACCTATCATTTTTTTGGGAGAGCTTCTTATCGTTTCGTCAAACTTCATCTTAAGGGCCGACTTTTTCTTCATGATGCTCTCCACAATTACGATGTTTGTCATCTCACTGACCTTAACGGCAATGGGGGTGGGGCTTGGGGCAATTTATCCCCGCTTCAAACACGAAAACTCCACCGAGATTGCCGGAAGTTTCGGGGGTATAATCTACATGATATCGAGCCTTATCTACGTGGGAATGACGGCGGTCATCCTTGCCAGACCGGTCTATTTCTATTTTATGGATAAACTCTATCCGGGGGCTTTTAGCTGGTGGAGTCTTCTGATATCAATTACAATCCTTATCTTGCTTAATATCTTTGCCTTTTTCTTCCCGATGTGGCGGGGGGTAAAAAACCTTGAGTCGATGGAGTTTTAATATGTCAGGTGTAGTCAAAGTACTGGATGTTAATCTCGTAAATCTCATCGCAGCAGGTGAGATTGTCGAGAGGCCCGCATCGGTGGTAAAGGAGTTGATCGAAAACTCCTTGGACGCTGGCGCATCGAGCATTAGTGTGGAGATTGTTCGGGGCGGTAAGAGACGAATAGTCGTAATCGATGACGGCATTGGGATGAGCAGAGACGACGCAGAGCTCTCTCTTGAACGTCACGCTACCAGCAAGATATCGGCCAGAGAAGACCTCATGGCAATCCACACCCTCGGCTTTCGGGGAGAGGCACTTCCCAGCATCGCCTCCGTTTCGAGATTCAACCTTTTTACAAAAGAGAAGGACGCCAGAAAAGCCACGGATATATTAATCGAAGGTGGCAGGCAAAAACATATTCGGGGGGCGGGGGTGCCTCCGGGGACAAGGATCGTCGTGGAAGACCTCTTCTTCTCTGTTCCGGCCAGAAGAAAATTCCTAAAAACCGACAAGACCGAATATTACCACGTCCTCGATGTTGTAAATAGAAATGCTCTTTCAAGGCCAGACGTCAGGTTTACTTTCATTTCAGATGGAAGGGAGATACTTAACACACACCACGGCAATTTGCGAGAAAGGTCAGGCGATATTTTGGGAAGAAAGATCTCTGATAAAATGGAGGAAATTCAGCATGAAGGGTCGGGAAGATGGGAGGGGATGGGGATTGGGTTGGTAGGGCTTGTTGGAAACCCTGAGGATACCAGAGCTTCCCAGTCAAACATATATCTGTACGTCAACGACAGGTTTGTAAAAGACCGAGTGATGTTATCTGCAATCATGCAGGCGTATCGCGGTTTGACCTTTCGGGGGAAGTACCCGATCGTAGTCCTTTTTTTGCAAATCCCCTTCAGTGAGGTGGATGTTAACATCCACCCTGCAAAAACCGAGGTGAAGTTTCGGGATTCTGGGAGGATTCATAAAATAGTGAGCAGGGCCGTGGGTGATGCCATCGCGAAAGGTGGGGCTGTCAAGATGACCGGGGAGACCGGGGGGAAAACATTATATCCATATCCAGATTCAGATTCTGATTCAAAAGGTGGTTTCCAAAAAAGAGACACCTTTCCAAAAGATTCTAAATCCAATCAGCCACATTCCACAGCAACGACGTTTCGGCGAGGCGCGGACTTGGACAAAAGCAGCAATGTTCGCGAAGTGGCAAAAATCTATTACGATGAAGTGAGGGCCTCAAGGGAGGAGAGGCATAATAAATTGGGTTTTATTGGACAAGAATCCCCGCCTCCATTTACCACCGCGCCGTCATCTGGGGAGCTTTTCAAAAAGTGGGAGGGGTTGACGCTTCTGGGACAGGTGAAGAATACCTACATCGTGTTTGAAAACGAAGAGGGGCTTTTGATTATTGATCAACACGCCGCCCACGAAAGGGTTGTCTATGAATGGTTGAAAGCCGGCCTTAAGGAAAGAAACATTCCGATGCAGCAGCTCCTGTTTCCAATAAAAATGGAGCTTCCTACAAAGGACTATGAGGTAGTAATCTCAAACATCGACAAGATAAACGATCTGGGGCTTGAGATTTCTGACTTTGGGAAGGGGACGGTTGTTGTCTCTTCAGTTCCGGGAATGTTCGAAGACAGCGATGTGGAGGGATTGATAGTTGAGATTGCAGAAGAGCTGAAGGATCACCCAAAAACCACAACGGCAGAATCAATCCGGGAAAAACTCCTTTTGGTAATGTCTTGCCACGGGGCAATCCGGGCGGGAAAGAAGCTCGAACCCAAAGAGATAAAGGCGCTTCTTGATGAGATGGAAAGGACACCCCATTCAAACCGGTGTCC
>JAUWME010000130.1 GCA_030613285.1 Candidatus Zymogenus sp.
GGCTTTATGTGGCGGCGGGCGTTACGGCAAACGATATTGTCCAACTCTCTTTTGTGTATGGCCTTGCCAATTGGGGAAGGAGCATGAGGGTTGCGGCGGAAAATATCGAGGCATCTGTAATCCCCATGAGCTCGTTGAGCCCCGAAAAGGAAGTTATAATTATGTCGGATTATAAGACAACGTGTCTTGTGTCAACACCTTCAAGCCTCCTTCATCTAATTGAGTTTTTACCTGATATTAACATTAAACCGAAAGACCTTGAACTTAAAAGGGGAATAGTTATTGCAGAGTTTCTTTCTGATGAAGACAGGGAAAAGATTAAAAAGACGCTCAAAATAGAAGTCTCAATGGCATACGGTATTCCGGAAACAATGGGGCCGGGGATTGCCTACGAATGCGAAAACGGAAAACTGCACATTGCCGAAGACAACTTCATTGTGGAGGTTATAGACCCAAAGACAGAAAAGGTGCTGGGCCTTGAGGAAGAGGGCGAGCTTGTTGTTTCTACAATCACAACAAAAGCATACCCATTAATTAGATTTAAAACGGGTGATATATCAAAAATAATGAGTGGTGATGGCTGCTCATGCGGAAGAAATCTGTTGACTATTGAGATGCCGCAAAAGCGAACCGATGATGCGCTTTCCATTCGTGGAGTAAAGGTGTATCCATCTCAAATTATAAAGATTATTACCGACAACCTAAAAGAGACCCCGCCTTGTGTTATCATTCATCACAAGGTCAAGGAGCTTGACGAAATAGACATATTGATTGAAGGGATTCAATCTCTTTTTTCTGACGAAGTGAAGATTCTGGAAGGTGTGGTTGCTACGATAAAGGATGATCTTTGGGAGATTTTGGGAATTAGGGCAATGGTGAAACTTGTCGAACGCAACACCATTGAAGATGCCAAAAAGAGTGATAAATGTGTTGCTTATTTTTAGTTATGAGACGCCGAGGCTACAATCATCTTTTATCAAAGAAAGGGGCAGCACTTATTTGTGCCGCCCCAATATCAAAACATTAATTTTACAAGCAATCTGTTGAGACAGCCTCAGTGCAGCTTATATGGCAGTCTAAATACAAACTGACCTTTTAGTTGAAAATAGCTAACGTCCGATAATTGATATTATGTAAACTAACGCTTTAGTCATTCAATTGTATCTTTTCATCTAACAAGCCACTTCACCAACCAACTATTACCATACCAGCAACCCTTTACAAGCACCCTCTCATCAACTAACAATTACAAGCAGTGATTGCTGCAATCAATAATCTTCGTTGTCGGAAAAGCTACTTGAGTCTTCCTCTGACGAATCATCATCGCTGCTCTGTATGAATTCAACTACATCCATAAAGGCTTCTTTAAAATTTTCAAGATCTTCTGGGAAAACCATTATTCTAAATCGGTCTTGCTTCCCAAAATCCACCGCTTTTGTTTCTGAAATAATGAGATACTTGTCGTTGTTGACGTTCTCCTTAACGTCAAAGTAATAGGTTCTTCTCCCTGCCTTTACCTTCTTGGTAAAGATTTCCTCTTTTCTTCTCTCTTCCACGTTCAATCTCCTCTTTTAATTTTCTCCTAAATATGCCTTTTTAACGGCGTCATTCTCCAAAAAATTATGATGTTATCATCAATTAATCAATCTGTCAATATTCACTGTTTTGAACCTGTTCTTTCTATATGTTTACAATAGCATACCACACATTAAACATATAAGATGTCCCCACTATCACCGCCCAACATTACTATCAACCCCTTCATCACTCAACCATCACATCACCCCATCATTGTTATTATACTTGTGAGGGACCCATTGTAGAGAGTATAGTTAAAAAGAGGTTTTGTCAAGAAATAAATTGTGCAATGGTACTAATAAAAATAGCATTATTCTCGTTTTCTAAAAGAGATCTTTATAGGCGTACCGGAAAAGCCATATTTGTCTCTTAAGCTATTTACTATATATCTTTTGTATGAAGTTTTTATTCCCTTGGGATTGTTTGTAAACACAAGAAACCTTGGAGGAGATTTGGCAACTTGTGTTATATAAAATAGTTTTACAGTATTGCCTCGAAAAAGTGGCGGAGAGTGATCATTTTTGATGGCTTCAAAAAAGTCGTTAAGTTCACCTGTTGCGATTCGTTTTCTTCTCTCTTCCAAAACAGTTTCCACTGTAGTAAATATCCTGTGCATATTTTTGCCAGAAATCGCCGATATAAAAATTAGAGGCGCGTAGTCAATTTGCTTCATATCTTCAAGGACTTTGGTTGCAAATTTCCCTGCTGTTTCGTTGTCTTTTTCAACGAGATCCCATTTATTTATTAAGATAACCGCTCCCTTCCCTTTGTCGTGGACAAAGCCTGCCACCCTTTTGTCCTGATCTGTGGCACCTTCTATTGCATCGATAATTATTAGAGCAATGTCTGACCTGTCTATGCTTTTTAACGATTCAACCACGCTGAATTTTTCGATTTTAAAAGATATTCTGCTCTTTCTCCTAATCCCCGCTGTATCGATGAGGAGATACGGATTGCCGTCTTTTAAAAGCATTGTATCCACAGAATCCCTGGTAGTTCCGGGGATTTCATCGACAAGGACCCTCTCATAACCAAGCAGCTTATTTACCAGTGAAGATTTACCAACGTTGGGTCTCCCAACAACGGCTATTTTCCTTATTTCAGAATCCTCCTCGTCACTCAATGGTTGATGCTGAAGATGTAGAGCGACATCATCCATCAAATCTCCAACACCGAGCTTGTGCTGAGCGGAAATGGGGTAGAGCTTATCAACACCGAGATTGAAAAATTCAAAAATATCGTTTTCCTGCTTCGGGCCATCAATTTTGTTTATGACAGGAAATACAGGTTTTTCAGATTTTCTGAGGAGATCAAAAACCTCCTTATCATGCCCAACAAAGCCCAGTCTTCCATCCATGAGAAATAGCACTGCATCGGCCTCTTCCATCGCAAGCCGAGCCATAAGCTGCACACCTTTTTCGACCTCCGTGTTGGCATCGGGCAAAAGCCCGCCTGTGTCAATCAAAATATACTCGCAGTCTTCCCAAGACGCATCCGCATAAATTCTGTCCCTTGTAACACCGGGGACATCCTCAACGATGGTTCTCCTATTGCCCAGGAGTCGGTTGAAAAGTGTCGATTTGCCAACGTTGGGTCTTCCCACGATTGCAAGGATTTTTTTTCTTGAGTCTGTCATCTACTTGTAACCCAGTCTTTTAAGGCCCTCTTCGCGTCTTGCCCAATCTTTTAGGACTTTTACTCTGACGTCTAAAAATATCTTTATTCCAAAAAAGGCTTCAAGGTCCTTTCTGGCTTTTGTCCCAATATTTTTTATCATCGCCCCTCCCTTCCCTATTATGATGCCCTTCTGCGAATCTTTCTCGACGTAGATAATTGCCGAGATTGAGAGCAAACCCTCTTCTTTGTGTTCAAGATCTTCGATAAACTGTTCAACCACAACGGCTGTCGAATATGGAATTTCTTGTTTTGTCAGCTGAAAAACTTTCTCTCTGATAAACTCACCGGCGATGAACCTTTCGGTTTGATCGGTAAGGTCGGTTTCGGGAAAGAGTTGTGGGGATTCTGGCAGTAGTTTTTCAATCTCGGATTTAAACTCAGGCACACCATCGCCGTGAAGCGCCGAAATTGGGACTATGGCATCAAAGATTGAAAGCGAATTTGCCCATTGAATAATAGGAAGTATCGACGACTTTTTTATTCTATCCATTTTGTTTATAACGAGAATCTTTGGCGAGCCGCCTTTTGACAAACCATTTATTATCTCAAGATCGATAGGATGGAGTAATTTATCCACGATGAGGTTGTCGATATTTTTTTCAATATTATTCTCAATATTTTTTGACAAATCAATCATCAAAACAAATATATCAGCGTCACCGGCGGCATCCTTGGCGGTCTTGTTCATCAACTTGTTTAGACGTTTTTGCCCTTTATGTATCCCAGGGGTATCGACAAAGATCAACTGACATTTACTGTCTGTCAATATCCCCATAATTCGGTTTCTTGTTGTCTGTGGCTTTGACGAAACAATCGATACCTTTTCGCCTAATATATTGTTCATCAAGGTTGACTTACCAACATTTGTCCTGCCCATGAGCACCACAAACCCGCATTTATATTCCATCGATTAACACCTCACTTTCCCCAAGATTGTTATCTTGTACTATTTTAAGCTGTTTCAAGTTATATGACCGTTTTAGGTTAATCACATTTATTTTGTTGTTCCCCACAGTTGCCGAGATACGTTTCGGGCTAACCCTGATGGTAAGGGTATCTGGGATGAATTTCAATTTTTCTATCTCCAAAAAGACCCGATCGTACATGATAGATTCCATAACCATAGATCCGATGGATGAATGATATGGCCCCGACACAACGCTCTTCTCAAGTTCTTTTGACGGTTTTAAACCAATACGGATTATGGGAATTGAATTTTCGTCAAAGATAAGCGCCATCTTTTTTAATACCGAGATTGTATCATCAAGGGTCATGGGAAGATAGTCGCCGCTTTTGTAGAGCTTTTCCAGCTCGGTGCCTTTAATTACCAATGCGGGGTATATCCTCACGCCTTGGGGTTCAAGTTCCTTAACCCGATTCGCTGTAAAAAGAATCGTCTCTTCGGTGTCACCGGGCAGACCCGGCATAATCTGGGCAATCCAAGATAGCCCATGTTTGGCGATAATATCTACTGCCTTGACCGTATCCTCGGCAGAATGTCCCCTGTTTGACCTATCGAGGATTTCATCCCACATCGATTGAACTCCAAGTTCAACGGTTTTGACGCCATGGGATATGAGATTATCGACAATCTTTTCACTTATGGCATCGGGGCGGGTTGAAACTCTGATAGAATCGATAAACCCTTTTTCAATCAAGTCGCTGCCAACAGAGAGGAGTTCCTTTTGCCTCTTCATTGGTAACGAGGTAAAGCTTCCCCCAAAATATGCAAGCTCCACTTCTTCTTCCCAGTCCGGTCTTGTATCAAGGTAGCTTTTCACCGTATCATTTACTGTCTTAGCGTTGATTTTCTCGGCTTTGCCCGATTTTGTTCCGGTAATTTCGTTTTGATTGCAAAACACACACAGGTTGGGACATCCCGCATGGGAAATAAATATCGGTATAATAAATCTTTTAAGACGTTTCATTTTTCAAACTTAATTATCATTTTTAATTGCCGATGCGGCGGCGGCCATTTCCGCCTCTTTTTTGCTTCGCCCCTCACCCCTGCCTTTTTCGGTGCCTTCCACAAAGACCGCCACAACGAACATCCTTTTGTGGTCAGGGCCATCTTCTGTTATTACCTCATATTTTGGAAGCGCTCCAGATCGTTTCTGAATCATCTCTTGCAATATCGATTTGGCGTTTTTGGGGTTATAGTCCTCGTCGATTACTAAGAAACTCTCAAATTCGTCTCTTACAAATGATTCGCATACACTATATCCACCATCAAGAAAGATTGCGCCAATAAGGGCCTCGTAGGCGCCAGAAAGGATGGAAGGTTTTGACCTGCCAGTTCCTTCTTGCTCCCCTTTCCCTAATATCAAATATTCTCCCAGCTTTAAGGCTTTTGCTTTTTCAAACAAACTGCGCTCCCTAACCAAACTCGCCTTGACCTGCGTAAGCCAACCCTCATCCTTTTCCGGGTAAAGCTCGTAGAGGGCCTTGGAAATTATTGAGCCCAAAATTGCATCCCCCAAAAACTCCAGCCTTTCGTTTCCTAAACCACCATGTTGTAAAGATGAGGTGTGGGTGAGGGAGAGGTTGAGGAGACCCTTGTCTTTGAAGGTGTAGTTGATTTTCTCTTCTATTTCAATAGGACTTGTCAACTTCATTTACTCCCTTCTCCATTCAATTAACTTATTCTATTTCCAAATAGTCCACCATTCATTTGTCGCAATATCTCCACATCAGAAAAGCTATTTATATTATCAGGCACTCCCGGATAATAGACAGTTAAATAGTTTTCGGACTTTCCACTCAAGATACCATCCTCACACTTTTCTCCAAGCACAACAAGCTTTCTATCAAGATTGTACTCTAAGTAATCTAATCTCATCTTAAAATCAAAATCTCTTAACCACTTTGCCCGCTCTCTCTTGACATCACCCATGACTTGATCCTTCATCTTTGATGCGGGAGTGCTTGGCCTGGGTGAATATGGAAATACGTGAAGGTAGGTTGCAGGAATCTCATTTAGTACCTTAACCGTATTTTCAAATTGGGTATCCCCCTCCCCCGGAAACCCGACCATGACATCAATGCCGAGGGCGGGCTTGACGCCACTCCCATTAGTATCGCTGCCACCAAAGTGCTTGTTTTTATAAATTTTACTGATCGCCTCATTTACCCTGTTAACAAATAAATCACTGCTGTACGGTCTTCTCATGGCTTTCAAGATCGAATCATCACCGCTCTGAAGCGGTACGTGCAGGTGCGGCGTAAAAATGTCAGATTCGGAAATTACGGAAATAAGCTCCGACGATAAATCCATAGGCTCAATGGAGCTGATCCTTATCCTTACAGGGGGAGCCTTTTTAGCTATCAATTCTAACAGATCGGCCAAATTGCTGGAATCACTTTTTTTTGTAATATTGCCTTTTGACGCACTTTTTGCTACAGTATTAGCCCCGTATTTGCCAAGATTGATACCTACAAGAACTATCTCTTTGTGTCCACTATCTACCAATCTATCAATCTTGATGAGGACTTCATCGGTGGCAATGCTTCGCTCCCTCCCTCTGGCCAAAGGCACAATGCAATAAGTACAAAAGGAGTTACACCCTTCCTG
>JAUWME010000423.1 GCA_030613285.1 Candidatus Zymogenus sp.
ATTGCCTCTGCGGCGTACTATGCCTCTCTTGAATATGCCAAGGAGCGCCCCCAGGGTAGGAGAATTATGGAGAAGGATCCGTCAAAACCGCAGATTCCCATCATCGAACACGCCGACGTTAAAAGGATGCTCCTTTTTCAAAGGGCCGTCGTGGAAGGCTCCCTCTCGCTCCTTTTGCTCTGCACCAAGTATGTGGATCTCATGAGGGATGGCGACAATGACCAAAAAGAGAGATACAAATTCCTTCTGGATATCTTAACACCGGTGGCAAAGAGCTATCCCTCCGAGATGGGTAACCTTTCTGTGAGCATGGGGATGCAGTGCCTTGGAGGATATGGCTACTGCGACGAGTTTCCACTGGAGCAATATTACCGTGATATGCGAATCCACCCGATCCACGAGGGAACGACGGGGATTCAGGCAATGGACCTTTTGGGAAGAAAGGTCGTGATGAAAGACGGGCGGGCCCTTAACTGCTTTTTGGAGGAGTTGGAGTCTACGATTAAGTCGACGGGTGATTTTGCAGACCTTGTGCCATACGGGGAGAAGCTGAAAGTTGCAATCGAGAAGCTGAAGGAGGTAACAGCAGCACTTGTGGCTTTTGCCCTCAAGGGTGAGATAGAGAGATACTTGGCAGATGCGGTGCTTTACCTTGAGCTTTTCGGGACGATAACAATTGGGTGGCAGTGGCTTTTGCAGGGGACAACTGCAAGTAGGGCACTTGAGGCGTCTCCTTCTACCAGCGATGTCAAGTTTTATGAGGGAAAACTTATTGCGATGAAGTACTTCTTTCACTATGAGCTCCCGAAGATTGAGGGCCTTGCTACCCGGCTCATGGACGGGGAGGCAATTACGAATACGATGGAGATCGACCACTTTTTTGATTAGAAAGCGTATGACCATTGTTTAAGGGGGAGAGGGGAGAAACTTAATAAATATTCTAATCTCTCCCCTTTCATTTACATCCAAAGTGAATAAAAAAACTATTGTGCTGTGGGATGGATATTTCCTTTGACAATTACGAAAAACAAGTTTATATATTAAATAAGTACAATATTACAAACCAATACTAATGAAATCTCAAAGCTTTTTTTAAACCCAACACGAACGGATACCGTGCTATTTAATAATTTAATATTCTAAAACAACAATAGCATGAAAAAGCTCAGCCAAAGTGGACGCTCAATACTCATCTCATTTCACATTATCTTTGCCGGGTGGTGGATGGGTGCCGCTGTCTCCATGATCCTTCTCAACTTTCTTTCCGGGAATATTATAAACGGAGACGAACTCTATGCCACCAATACCGCCATCAAACATATAGACGACCTCATCATCATTCCGGCGGCCTTGGGGTCACTCCTTACTGGATTTTTTATCTGCCTCCTGACAAAGTGGGGCTTTTTCCTCCACCGGTGGATTATTGTAAAATGGGTCGTTACAGTATCGGCAATCTTGTTTGGTACCTTTTTCTTGGGCCCTTGGGTTAACGGTTTTACGGCCATCTCAGACACATTGAGGATTGAGGCCCTCGCTGATCCAAGCTACATCTCTTCTAAAACCTTCAACATAATTTTCGGCATAGTGCAGTCTGTAACCATTTTGTTCCTCGTCTTTGTATCGGTTATAAAACCGTGGAAGAAAAAGAAGGGTCAGCCAAAAAAGTATACTTAAAATAGATTTAATATTGCCTTAATACATTTATTGAGGTTACGAAAATGTCTACTATAAAACCGAAGCAGGGAAAATGGTTTATCGAGCGGATCGAAGGCATCACTCAGGTGAGCAACAGAGAGTGTCCAGCTTGCAGCAAAAAACTGAGGCACGCAACGATTGTTATCAGGGCAGAAAATGAGAGTGGGATCGACCCGGACAAATTTGTTGATATAATATTGAACCGAAACGAGCCGCTTATGATTGATGATGCCGAGACCGTCTTTGAAAAAGTCACGGAAACAGTGAGCCCCACAGAGATTATCTCCGGCGACGACAACAAAACGAGGATAGTAGGGTTTTGGTGTACATATTGTAAGACCCTCTATTTTTGGGAATAGGCAGAGGCTATTTTTAAGACCCAATTTTACAATATCACCTTAAGCGTTACAGATTTTCTCCATTATAATGTTTCAGCATTGCAACAGTACATCAATATGTCTGGAAAAATTCAATACACCCTGACGCCGTTTGCGCCACCACCCCGCTCCGCCGACAAGAGAACCCTCCCTATTAGCATTACCATCGCCGTCAATGCCCATTATCAACACCTCATATTTGAACCCGGCAATCCGCTTTGGCGGAAAAATCACCACGCAAACAACCTGCCTTCCAACAAGCTCCTCGGCCTTGTAAAGCTCCGCGATCTGGGCACTGGACTGCATTACACCCAACTTGCAAAATCAATCGTGAGTTTGTAAGATGCGACTTTAGCCTTTTTGTTAGGTACAGAAGTCAACACCGTCCCCAACCGCATATCCACTTTTCTGATAAGCTCGTAATATACCACAAAAACCCCCATAGTTTTTTTGCTACATTAACTTTAGTATCAAATATGACAATCTCTCCCCTTGACAAAAACCGAAAAGTGATAAATGATGTGGGCATGAACACGAAACTCGAAAAGGAGCTTGAATACCTCGCACTGCAGGCAAAGTGGACACGCCCCATGCGCATTCAGCTCTATCGGCGGGCTGACCTCATAAGGCGGGGGCGTATCCTTGATGTGGGGTGCAGCGATGGCCTGATCACCGCAGAGGTTGACAAGAGGACGGGTAGTACGGTCCCGGGGGTTCACATATATAATGAGTCGATTGACCG
>JAUWME010000251.1 GCA_030613285.1 Candidatus Zymogenus sp.
ATATATAAGAACCCTTGACAACAAGTTTGAAACAAATATATAATTCAAAGAAATAATTCAGAGGTAACTCCCATGAAAGGAAGACTTATATTAGCCACAACCTTAACCCTCGGCGTGCTTCTCTTCTTTACTCTTTCCATCATCCTGATAGCTTCATTTCTGACCGGATTCATTGGCGGGCCAATACTCCTATTTCTAACGGTTGTTTTCAGTATCCTCACGTGGCTCATAAGCCCCTGGCTAATTGATCTCATGCACAAATGGTTTTATAAATTTGAATTTATCGAGATTGAAGACCTTGAGGAAAGAAGCCCCCACACCGCAAAGTTCCTGCGGGAGGCGTGTGAACGAAATGGAATAAAAATCCCCATGTTGAGGATTGTAGATGACCTGAACCCCACCGCCTACTGCTACGGATCATATCCAAGCAATTCGCGCATTGTGGTGTCTGAAGGGATTTTTCATTACCTTACCCATGAAGAAGTAACCGCTGTGTATGCCCATGAGCTGGGACATATCAAAAATCTCGATTTTATTTTGATGACTGTAGCCAATACCCTACTGATGATTCTCTATGAGATTTACATAATATTTACAAGGATGCGCGGCAGAAAAAATCCCCTGCCGATAATCGGACTTGTCTCCCTCATCTTCTGGTGGATTGGATCGTACTTTGTCCTTTACCTATCACGGACAAGGGAATATCTGGCCGACCACTTTTCCGGGGTTGAAACTGGCGACCCGAACACATTGGCTACGGCCCTTGTGAAAATCTCATATGGCATTGCAGCACAGCCCGACACAGAAAACACAAAGCGACTCCTTGCCAGCACCAGATCACTCGGAATATCCGACTACAAGAGCGCTGACAACGTTGGCAGAACTGTAAGCCTTGCGGCGGGGATGGGTGATATTGAATCTAAAATCAAGTCCAAAAAAATAATTGAATTTGATCCAAGCCGAGTATCAAAGGTATTCCTATTTGATGTTTACAACCCCTGGGCAAAGGTCGTCCAACTCGGCTCAACGCACCCCCTGACTGGACTGAGAATAAAGGCGCTTATGAACCTCTGCGATGAAAAGGGAACTGGCGCCCTCTTCAACTTCGAGGAGATAACCTTGGAGGGCCTTAAGTTGGACAAGGGGAGACTCTACGGCAGGTTCTTCTTTGAGGTACTTATCTATTTTGCCCCAATTGTGGGATTATTGTTTGGCCTGATCTTCACAGCCATCGTACCTCCGCTCTTCGGGATCATTTTTTGCACTTTTGGCCTTGGTCTCTTCATAAAAAATATCTACAGGTATCCCCCAATATCACAGCCAGAAGATACCACCGTCTTTGACCTCATGTGCGACCCCTACGCAAGTCCTCTGAGGGGAAAACCAGTCACCATACAAGGAACAATCATCGGAAAGGCAACCGCAGGCAGCATCTTCAGTGAAGACCTTGCAATTCACGACATCTCCGGTGGGCTTATGACCCTTAACTACGAATCGATCATTCCATTTTTTGGAAATCTCTACTTCGGTTACTCAACCTCAAAGAAGATTATAGGCCACAAGGTCAACACAACGGGGTGGTTCAGGAGAAAGGTGTACCAAATCATCGACCTGAAAACCCTCATAACCGAAGAGCGAGATTTCAAAAGCTATACAAGGTTCAAGGCCTTGGCACTGCCATTTATCATGATGATTATTGGGACTATCTTGTTTTTAGCCAATATTGTAATTTTAATACTTGCCTTTTAGCCAAAAAAGGGGGGCTATTAATATTACAGCAGTAATAGTACCGTTGCCTCAATCGGTCAAAGCCATAAACAAGAGGCTTAAGCCCCTTGTTTATGGTGCGGGGGAAAATGGTTTCAATAACATTCAGAGATTAATTAAGTCATTAAAACAATGGGTTTAAACCCATTGTCTGGGGTAAAAAATAAAAAACCAAATTTTTTAAAATTTTATGGAGGAAAATTATTCAATGTCTAACTTCTTAATAAAAAACGGACTTATCGTGGACGGCACCGGGGCAGAGCCCTACCTCGGTCATATTGTTGTCAATGGAGATAAAATCAAGAAGGTCGTCTCGGCCGAATCGCCAGATGCAGAAAGGCTGCTTAAAAGTGGCGCAAAAAAGACTTTCGACTCCGACGGCTTTGCAGTGGCCCCCGGCTTCATCGACTCCCACAGCCATTTTGACTGGCTTCTTCCCGACCCAGACCACCCCGATTTCACATATCCCATGATAGAGCAGGGAATCACCACTATGATAACCGGAAACTGTGGGTACTCCCCAGTGCCCACAAATGAGCTGAGCAGAAAAACCTTAGGCATATACGGTGAATTCATGCTCGATGATCTCTACAAGTTCGAATGGTACGGGCTATCTGAATTCACCGACCACCTGAATGCAACCAAAAACCTACTCTTCAATAACGTCCAGCTTACCGGCCACGGGGCTTTGCACTTGATGACCACAGGCGATGAGATAAAAAGACCGTCTCAAGATGACATGAGTGAGATGGTTGCGATTGCAAAAAAGACCTTCGATGAAGGTTCTTTTGGTCTCTCCCTGGGCCTTCAATATCCGCCGGGGATATTTTCGACAAGAGATGAGCTTGCTACCCTTGCCAGGGCCACCGCCGAGGCGGGTCGAGTCCTGACTGTTCATATAAAGGCGCTATCAAAAATTTCTGGGGTATACCCAATGATACCGGGAGGGAAAGCCCACAATTTGAAGGCGCTGGACGAAATCCTGAAGATTGGGCTTGAAGGCGGGGGGAAGCTCCAGATATCCCACTTTATCTTTGTGGGCAAAAAGTCTTGGCCCACCGCAAAAAGAGCGGTAAAGATGGTGGAAAAGGCAAGGAATAAGGGGCTTGATGTGATGTGGGACATCTACCCGCACTTTGGCGGCAACAGCTACATCACGGTTCTCCTACCCCCGTGGTTCATAGAGGATTTCGACAAAAATTCAAAAAGCCCAAAGGCAATAAGAAGGCTGAGGTTTGAGCTTTCAATGATGAAAAGACTTCTGGGGTTTAAGTTTTCGGACATCCAGGTAATGGACGCCGCCTTTGAGGGCGGAGAAAAATACAACGGAATGAACATCATAGAGATTTCTGAAGCTGAGGGGATGGACCCCGTGGATGTGTTTCTGATGCTTGTCCGGGAAAGCGATGGCAAGGCTCTCTCTATTGTTTACGGCTTTACAGGCGACGACGACAATGAAGAGGTAATCGAGAGACTTATGGCCCACGACCTCACACTTTTTGAGACTGACACAATCTTTAAATCGAAGGGCGTTCCAAACCCAGCGTCTTACGGGGCTTTTCCAAGATTTCTGGGGAGGTTTGTAAGGGACAAGAAGATTATGACCCTTGCCGATGCCATTTACAAGATGACAGGAAAAACGGCGGATAGGTTCGGGATTAAGGAGCGGGGCACAATCAAGGCCGGGAACTTTGCTGACCTTGTTCTCTTTGACCCAGAAAGGATTGCAGACACGACAACCAGAAAAAATTCGGCATCAAAGCCACTGGGAATCGAGAAGGTATTTTCAAACGGAGTATTGGTCGTTGATAACGGCTACTACATCAAGGGCGTTACGCCGGGGCGGGCGGTGAGCTTCTCTTAATGCTCAACGTTGGGGGGGCGCCACTAATTTAAAAACCGCCCCCCCCCGTATCTCTATTCAATCAAGGCGTTTGATGTGAAAACAACAGCATTCTTAATGAGGAGTTTCCAGCTATTTTAAAACCGGAACTCCCTCAACTGTCATTGCGCGGGCAGCACTGACAAGCTCCTGCTTGTCAGTGCTGTTTAATATTTGGTTGATGACAAGATTGCATCGTTGCCCACCCGCCAAAAAAGGG
Source organism: Candidatus Zymogenus sp. (assembly GCA_030613285.1). Taxonomy (GTDB): domain Bacteria; phylum Desulfobacterota; class Zymogenia; order Zymogenales; family Zymogenaceae; genus Zymogenus. Next base: position 3,870 of record JAUWME010000251.1, read on the forward strand.
GGGGGTCATTCTCAAAAAAACTGTTGTGGCACCCCTCACCTCACACTAAAGACGTGAATAATCGGCTTTGGGCCATCGGCAAATCTCTCGATTACATAAATCAAATCCCGCTCATCTTCGTAGGCCACAGCACCAATGCGGAACTTCCTCTGATCCCCTGCTCCTGATATATTGGGATCAGCTGGTGGATTTGGTAAAAATAGGTACTTATCTATGTCCAACACAAAATAGGGTTGGGGTTGATGGGGAGACAACTTGCCACCGGCCACAGCGGCAAATACCGATGGATCGTAAAATAACATCTGGGCGCTGTAATCACTGCTCCACCACCCCCGATCCTCGTTATGCCCTGTACACTCTTTTACGACCGCAGGAGCGCAAGGAGTTCCATCAGCGTTGTAACATGTCACCGAGTCTGTAATATCTTCAAAAACACAAGGCTTTGTTGGATTGGCGGGGTGTATCCATCCGTACCAATAATGGTCGCCAGTCCCCTTAGTCCCAACAAAGATAACCGCCGATCTGCTGTCGGGGGTCGACAACCATGCCCCACCCTCCCACTCGTCGGGATGCTGATACCCATTCAGGTGAAAATCTGTGGTGTCAAAAGAATCCGCCCTCGTAGCGGAGTAGAGCAGCAGCGCAACCTCTTTGAGTCTTTCGCCGTTTTTTGGCGGGTT